>JAJZSX010000250.1 GCA_021849435.1 Actinomycetes bacterium
GTGCGTCTCGTCGATTCCCACCACGTGCGCGTAAGTCGCGTGGGCGACGTGAAGACCTACGAGTCCACCCGCAAGCTCTACCGGCACCTAGAGCGCGGCACCGGGCGGATCCTCGCCGCGACCATCTCCGAACGCGGGGGTCGGTGGTGGGTATCGTTTTCGATCGAGGTCGAGCGCCAGCTGCCACCGACGAGGTCGCCCGAGCGGGTTATCGGCATCGACGTCGGAATCGCCACCCTCTACACCGGGGCGACCCCTGATGGCGATCCGGTGCTCGCGGTCGCCAACCCGCGCCATCTCGTCGTCGCCCAGGAACGACTCGCCCGGGCCCAGCGCGTGGCGTCACGGCGCCAGAGACCGAAGAAGGGCGTCGCCCCGTCGAAGCGGTGGAAACGGGCGAACAGCCGGGTGCAGAAGATCCACGGCCAGGTCGCCAACCAGCGCCGCAACCTCATCCACGAGACCACGACCATGCTCGCGAAGAACTACGACCTGATCGTCGTCGAGGACCTCAACGTGACGGGCATGTTGAAGAACCACGCACTGGCTAGGCACATCGTCGACGCCAGTTGGGGTGAGTTCGTGCGCCAGCTCGACTACAAGACGAAGTGGTACGGCTCGACCCTGGTGAAGGCCGATACCTTCTTCCCCTCATCAAAACGCTGTTCTCGTTGTGGCTCGGTGAAAGCCAAGCTGGGCCTCGACGAGCGGGAGTATCACTGCGAGGCCTGCGGCCTCGTGATGGATCGCGACCTCAACGCCGCGACCAACCTGGCCGGGTGGCCCAGCAAGCCCACCCCCGCGGGGACACGCTCCGTGGCTGGACGTGGAGGGGAGGTCAGACCGGGTCGTCAGAACACCGACGAGCCGGCACACCCCGCAGAAGCGTCAACCGAAGCACCGACTCTGGTCGGTGTCTAGGAGATACTTCGGTTCAGAACTCGGTGGTGACGTGTGGCTATTTGCCTTACGCCATCGCCAACCGAGTTTGCCGAAGGGGCAACGGTATATACGGTCTCGGCGCGACAGCTACCCCCAAGGATGCCACTGCGCTCGCGGTGGACCTTGCAGCAAGCGGGGTGTCGTGGTGCGCACGGCTCCGGCCGAGTGTGCCTGACGAAGTTGATGAAGCACTGGGAGATATGGGGCTCTTCGCGGAGGACGAGGCGCTCTTGATGGCGACTTCACTCACCCCCCTGGACTTCGCGCGTCATGAACCACGGGGACTTGCTCTGAGGACGTGTCGCGCTGAGGACGGTCTCGCGATCGCCACCGTGCTCGGCGCCGCCTTTGGCGCACGGCCCTCGAACGCCGCAAAGCTCTTGGACCCCGCGCATCTCGCGTGCGAGGGGGTCCAATGGCACCTCGGCCAAGTGGATTCTGTGCCCGTTACGTGCGCGATGTCGGTTGTGGCCGGCGACGCCGTGGGTATCTTCGCGGTGGGAACGATTCCTGAGGCACGAGGGAGGGGTTACGCCTCGTCGGTAACATCGCGAGCCCTAATCCACGGTTTCGCTTCCGGGGCGCGATTCGGGGTACTCACTGCGAGCCCTGATGTCCAAGGTGTTTATGAACGTCTTGGCTTCAGCGTGATGGAGCGCTGGCGGCGCCTAGTGCCTTCGCTTTAAGATGCCAACGGTCTGCGGGAACATGCCAGGTCTTTCATCTCAACCACCGCTGAGTTGACAACAGCAACCGTCGATCACCCGAACTGGCCGCGGGCTCCCCGAGGTTCGAGTAGACCGCGAATGGGAAGTGCTCCACGGTCGGTGTGGCCCATGTTGGTCGTTTAGCTTCTACGTTCTACCTAGTAAACAGGGGTGCAAAGGGGTTCGAACAAAGTCCCGTTACCTCCACTCCTGTAGCGCCCACTCCATGACCTGGGTCTCGTTTAGTGGACCGCGGATGTGAAGGTGCGAGACGATGACACCGTTCGAAGTTGAAATTCATGGTGCACGCAATTCGTGAAGATCGTTGTTTCTTGCGATTGTCACTCGAGCTCCACTGTCGGTCGAGTCCCAACGGTGTTCATGCACGTGCGGGTCCCGCTACATCTGAGAGTCAAACTTCAATCCCTCGGTCGCCACGATCCTTCCTGTGTGAGCGCTCGAGCACCTGTCGGAGAATCGGGAGTACCGCACGGTCTTTCTCGCGGCCGGCCGCTTCTTTGGAACGAATGACGTCGGCGAGCGCTGCCACGAAGATCGTCACGGTGTCGGTTATTTGTTCTCGAGTAGCTAAACGTCGCAAGTCGTCGTAGCCTCGCGTACCGTCAGGAAGAAGCGCGATGTCGAGATAACCGTGCTTGGTCACGAAAGTCCAGGTCGTCCCTTGTCCGAATGTTCGCTCATCGAGTGGTATCACCAATGGTTCTTCCAAATCAGGAACGCGAAGCTTGGCGTCAAGTTCCTTCAGCGCGGCCGCGAGCCTCGTGAAGTTCTCTCGGGTACGTGCGGGCGTGACGTCGACGTCGCGAGTGACGTATGGGGATCCGCGCAGTTCGGCGGCGAGTCCACCAATGACGACGTAAAGAACGTGATGACGCTCGAGTACCTCAAGGATTTCGTCGGGACGATAAGGGATCATGTCAGACACGGCGTCTCGCCTTCACCTCTTCACGCTGTTCGTGGAACCGAACACGGGCCATGAGATCTGCGAATCGTTCGGCCGGCGTCATTCGAAGATGCTGATCAATGATCGTCACATTGGAATCATCAAACTTGGACATGAAGAATGTGAGATCGAATCCACACGCGCGAACCACCTGGCGCAATGTCTCAAGACTCGGTGAGACCTCGTCTCGTTCCCAGCGGGCGATCACGGATTGAGCCTTGGCGAGGCGAGCACCTAATTCGCGTTGCGTGAGGCCTGCGCGCAATCGAGCCTCTTTGATTAGGTCTCCGGTCACCATATGGCCACTGTAGTACAAATGTGTACTTTCTCGGTCTTGCGGGGGCGCCATTGTCATTTGAGCCCAACTGTCGCCGCTCGGGCACTCTCGAGAGGCATTTGATTCCTTTCCGCGAATGCTCTGTTGAGTGCGGTCGTCGATGGCGTTCCAGGCAACGTGGGCTATCGGTTCTCATTGTGTCCCTCAAGGCCCACCGAACCCACACTGACCTGGGTAGTCGACGTTGCGCCGTGAAGAATTTGGATGTGTGTCAATTCTCCCACTGAGTGATTGTTTCCACGGTGCACCGCTCGTCAACGGGATCCTGCGACAATGAGGCGTGACACTGATGAAGGATTCTGAACTCGTGACCCAGCACGATGAACGATCCACCGCCCAGCCATTGACCGTCGGGCGGGCGCTGGAGTTGCGTCGCGACGAGCTCGGTCTCTCGCGTGAAGGGGCCGCGAGCGCCATCGGGGTGAGTCGATCGACCTATTCGGCCTACGCGAGCGACCAACGCCGACTGTCCCCGGACTCGCTGCGTATGCTGATCGATTTCTTGGATATTGACATCGAGGAGCTCCTCGGACTCTACGGCGCAACCTGTGTGCTCCAGGCTCGTCGTGCGCTTCTCAGAGGGACGCCGCCAGGATCGGAGGGTGTCGAACGCGCAGGTCTGCGGCGTACCGTGAGTGGAAACGACATGACGATCGTCGAACGGGTTTACTTCGATGTGAAACCCCGTCACGACTCGAGTGAGGTGATCCGCGAGCTCGCGCCGGTGGCACGCACCGAATTCGGGCAGACGACGGTGGATGGCGCTGAGGGCACGACACGTCACGAAAAGGACAAGAAGAACAAGAAGAACAAGAAGGGTCGTAAGGAAAAGAAGAAGAACAAGAAGGCGAATGGCGAGATAGGGCGAGATGCGACAACGTCACAATCTGACGCGCGCGCGAAGAGAACCAAGAAGTCTAAGTCCAAGAAGCACAAGTCGAAGTCCAAGAAGGGTGGCTGAGCGATAAGAGGCTGGCCTCACCTCGTTCGACGGTGGTTGCGTTACCACTGCGTAACACTCCAAACGCTGGCTCGCTGTTAGCGCTGCGCACATGCGACCCTCGGAGGTGGTGCCACGCGGGGCCGTGCCATAATGGATTCCCATGTCTGAATCCACGGACGCCGCCGGCGGCCGCCCCCACGATGACTTCGATTACAACCTCATCGGCGAGGGCCATCCAGTTGGTTTGCCCATCTTTGAGCAAGAGGTCGAAGCTCACCTGCACAACCGACGGCGCGTCAACAGCCCGTCGGAACTTTTGAACTTCCAAGAGCTCGTCCACTACAAGGCGAGTCATGGTCGCTGGCGCATCGCGAAGGACCTCGTCGGTCTGGTGCGCCGGGGCCACGGCGGCGAGTCCGACGAGTCTTACGGCGACAAGTTGAGCCGCGAGTCGCGCCGCGGAAAGTCCGAGTCCTCGACCTACGGGTTGGCGACGATCGGCGGGCATCCCGTGGTCGTCTACGCCATGAACTGGGACTTCTTCGCCGGTTCGCTGGGTGTCGTCTCGGGCGAGAAGTTCCAGGCGGCCTCGGATCTCAGATC
>JAJZSX010000251.1 GCA_021849435.1 Actinomycetes bacterium
TCGGCAACGCGATCACCTTCGGGGTCCCGGTCGTGCCCGAGGACGCGAGGATCACGCCGCCGGAACGTTCCGACGCTTGAACGGACTCGCCGAGGTTCGTCAGGTCGACGGTGCGAACATCGAACCAGTTCGCCGTGATCGAAGCGGGCCGGTCGGCATCGCTGACGACCGTGTGCACGCCGAGTCGGCGGAGCCGTGCGTTGAGAACCTCGGCGTTGATCGGGTTCACGGTCGGGTCGAGCGGGGCCACCCAGAGTCCACACGCGATGAGCGCGAGGAACGTTTGGGCGAAGTGCAGCGGGTCACCGATCAAGAGCCCGACGCGGTCGCCAAGTCGCAGTGAGCGCTCGCGCAGCAGCGACGACCACCGGCCGACGACCTGCTCGAGATCGGCGAAGGACACCGCCTCGGGGGTGCGAAGTCGCAGTAGATAGGGCGCCCGCGCCAAGCGCGACGACTGGCGGGTGATGAGTTCGCGCAGCGAGCCCTCGTCGTTCATGCGCGGCTCCGAGCTCGGCCAGTTCGCCAACGAGGACCGCGAAGGGCGACGATGGGTGAGAAGTACCAGGGAATCCTCGGGTCGACCACGATCAATGGGTCTGGATCCAGACGGCCTTGGTCTCGAGGAACTCGTCCAGGTGCTGAACGCCGCCCTCACGGCCGTAGCCGCTCATTCGGTACCCACCGAACGGCACGGCGGGGTCCATCTGGCCGTAGCAGTTCACCCAGACCGTTCCTGTGCGCAGTGCCTTCACGGTGCGGTTCGCCTTGTTGAGATCGTTCGTCCACACACCACCGCCCAGACCAAAGGGACTGGCGTTGGCGAGGCGAACGACGGACTCGAAGTCGTCAAAGGCCATGACCGAGACAACTGGACCGAAAATCTCTTCCGTGGCGACTCGCATCTCATTGTGCACGTCGGTAAAGATCGTGGGCGCCACGTAGTAGCCGCTGGCGAAGTCGCCTTCGACGAGACGTTCTCCCCCCGAGGAGACGGCGGCCCCCTCGGCGCGTCCGATCGCGAAGTAACTTGTCACCCGCTCGAGCTGGGTCTGAGAGACCAATGGTCCGAGTTGGGTCGTGGCGTCCAGTCCGTTGCCGACGGTGAGCGACTGCGAGTACGCCGACATGGCGCTGACGAAATCGTCGTAGATATCGCGCTCGACAAACAGCCGCGTCCCGGCGCTGCAGACCTGGCCCGAGTTGATGAAGGCCGCCATCGCCGCGCCCGGCACGGCCAGATCGAGGTCCGCGTCCTTAAAGACGATGTTGGGCGACTTGCCTCCGAGCTCGAGGGTCACGCGCTTGAGCGTCGACGAGGCGGCGCGAACAATGGCTTGACCAGTCGCGGTCGAACCGGTGAAGGCGATCTTGTCGACGCCAGGGTGCACGCTCAGCGCTGCGCCCGCCGTCTCGCCAAAGCCAGTGACGACGTTAACGACACCATTAGGCAGGCCGGCCTCGAGCAGCATTTCGCCCAGCCACAACGCGCTGAGTGACGCCTCCTCGGCGGGCTTGAGCACGACCGTGCACCCCGCGGCGATGGCAGCACCGACCTTCCAAATAAACGCGATGTGTGGATTGTTCCACGGGATGATCGCGCCAACCACGCCGACGGGCTCGCGTAGCGTCTGGGTTTGGAAGTCGCCGGGAATCGAGTTGGCGATGGTCTCACCGCGTAGCGCCGTCGTGAGACCGGCGTAGAAGCGCGCCATTCCCACCGCACGTCGAAGGTTGCCGCGCATGCGCTGGATCGGCGCACCCATGTCAAGGGTGTCGAGGATGGCGAGGTCCTCGTGGTTCGCTTCGACGAGGTCGGCGAAGCGCATCATGATCCGCTGACGATCGAACGGCTTCATGGTCGCCCACGGCCCATCCTCGAAGGCGCGTCGGGCGGACGCGACGGCGCGGTCGACATCGGGCGCGTCGGCGGCGGGCAGGCGGGCGAGCAACTCGCCCGTCGCTGGATTCAACGTCTCAAATGTCTCACCCGAAACCGCGGGGACGTGTGCGCCGTCGATCAACATGGCGGGACTTTCGCCGGTCACGAATCGACGAATCGACGAGGGGATTGACAGGTCCGATGACATCACATACCCCTTCGTTCGTTGCGACGCGCCGCGCTGGCACGGGCAACGCAGACGCTGGCCCAAGGGACCGACGTCTGCGTCACGATACTCATAAAAGTTAGCCTCGCCAGGCGGCGGGTAATACCGCCTCGATCGCCGACGCAATGACGCTGTAGCCCTTGTTATTGGGGTGGTCGTCGGGACCGAAGGGGTAGCCCGTGCAGTT
The DNA here is from genome assembly GCA_021849435.1 of Actinomycetes bacterium. The sequence goes on from JAJZSX010000251.1 coordinate 2,296, forward strand.
CCAGGTCAATTCGCAAGTCCTGGCCACGTTGAGGGGCACGACGCCCACGTCCTTCAGTTCGGCGGGATTTCGATTATCGAGTTGAAAGGCCCCGGCGACATTGGCCACCGGAATGTTCGACGACTCATAGGCGTGGACGAGTTCGGCGTCCAGCGCCGACATGACCTCCAACGTGCGCGTGGCCACGGCGACGTGCACGCCGCCCTTCAGATACTTGTTGAGGAACGGATCGCCGTAGTCGAGACCGATGAAGTGGACATTGGGGCCCGCCGCCGACTTGAGGGCCGCCAACACGGGCGTGAGATCGCGGTTGACGAACGCTAGACCCGAGGCGACGCAGGCCTCGTCGACCACGGCCGTAGCAAGACACGGGCGAACGTCGTTGAAACCCAAGTCAATGGTGACCAGACCGACGGCGTCGCGGTTGGCGCTTAGAAACTGCTCCGCGGCCAACAGTTGGCGCTGGGGCAAGGTGTAGCAGTGGTCGCCGCTGAGGAGCATGGATTCGACTGTCTCGCCCGGGCACCCAATTTGCCTGAGTTGCAGGTCGACCGCTCGGGCGGCCAAGTAGTTGACGACGTCGTTGGCGTAGCCGGTGTTGGTGCGGTGACCGTTGTGCTTGAGGCAACCGGTGGGCTGGAAACCCAGCGACGCCGAGGCGCCGATGTCGAGGTAGAAGCCGGACGTGTCTGTGGCGCTCGAACCGATGAAGGGGTGAGCGAGCAAGTAACCGCCGAACAGCGCGGCAACAACGAACACGATCAGTAGTCGTCGGACAAGCTGCCAGAACACGTGAAAGACCCCGAGACGGATAGACGGTACAACCATTCTGGCACAACAAGTGACGACAACTCAGTCAACGGCGATGCGCGACACCGAGTTCGGGCGTGGCGGTCACGGCGCGACCCTCGCGGCTAGGTGAACGATCTTCACTCTCCAGCGCGTGATTGGTAGGTGCAAAAAATCTTCCATCGGGTGAGCCTCCTGAGATGCAAAGTGGTCGGGGCGACAGATCGACCCCGAGCGACCAATCAGGAAATCGATGAGATGCGTGACGTATCGCGCGAATTATCGCTCGTGGCACCGCGTGGCGTGACCGCCAACCAAGCGCCGTGTGTGGCGACCACTGCCAACGAGGATGAGTACGATGTCGGTCAGCGCGAGGGAGGTGGCACACGCCAAAAGACCGAGAGGATGGGCCGACGTTCCCTGCGGTCGACCGACCACTGAGTGCCACAACCAAGAAACGCCCGAGACTCGTGCGCCGCGTCCCTCTGCGATACGTGACGGTCCTGGCGGCGTCGCTCGTGGCCTGGCAGGCCATTGCCGCGAGCCACGTATTTCCAACCTTCACGTTCCCCTCGCCGGCCAACACGTGGGATGCATTCCTCCAAACGCTCCATCACGGCTACCAGGGCTCGACGTTGCTCGCCGACCTCGGGGTGAGTCTCGAACGCGTCTCGATCGCCTACGTCGGGGCCGTCGCGATCGGTGTGGTGCTCGGTTTCGCTATGACCCAGAGCCGTGTCGTCTTCACCGTCGTCGACCCGTATCTCCAGTTCCTGCGGCCAATCCCGCCGCTCGCATACATCCCACTCTTCGTGGTGTGGTTCGGGATCGGTGAGATGCCCAAAGTGTTGCTGATCCTGGTCTCGACGGTGCCGGTCATCGTGATCAACACCGTCAACGGCGTGCGGTCGACGCCGAACTACCGGATCGAATTGGCGCGCAACCTCGGGGCAAATCGGCGCCAGATCCTGATCCGGGTGATCTTTCCGTCGTCATTGCCTGACATCTTCACGGGGATGAAGGTGGCGATCGGTGTGGCGTGGAGCACCTTGGTCGCGGCCGAACTGATCGCCGCGAGTAGCGGGCTCGGTTGGTTGATCGAACAGGCCGGTACGGAACTGCAGACCGGGATCGTCGTGACGGGGATTATCCTGATCGGCATCATGGGTTACCTCATGGACGTGGGGGTTCGTCTGCTCGAACGACTGGTGATCCCGTGGCGAGACCGGATTTGAGGCTCACCGTTCACGACGCCTGGGTTTCGGAGAATTCCCTGTGAGTGCGCAGCTGTCGTGGGACGCGCTGTAAGAATGCGTACTAGCGCGATCGCTAGACGGGACATTCGAGCGGGGCGTGACGCGTGATTGAGGGAGGATTGATGGTGAAAAGACGCAGGTT
>JAJZSX010000252.1 GCA_021849435.1 Actinomycetes bacterium
ATTCCGCCACTGTACGGCATCAGCGACGATCAGTTCCGGAAATTCCACGGCGTCACGGTATCCCGTTGTGCTGACTCTGGTGACAACGCACTGCGACGACCGCCGACAGCGTCCATCACGTGTGAACTCTCGTGGAATGTCGCCGGGAATTCTCATTTGGTGACATGACTGAATCGGGCCGATCAGATGGAATTTGCATCAGGTGACGTCCGTCCACTGGGCTGTGGAAAAGTGATCCCTGGAGGCGATACTGGTTGCATGCCCAACCTCGAGAGCTCACCGTTGAGAACTTTCATCGGAGGCAGACGCACCGGATTCTTGAATGCGACATGGCCGCTCGTTCGATTGGTGATCCTCGAAGACAGGATTGAGATGCAGCCCAGTGTTCGGTGGCTTCGGCATGCTGTACCTCCGTGGGAGGCGTCCTTCGCCGAGATCACCGAAGCACGCGCTGTCGGACGTATCAAGTACGTCTCGGCTGGCGTCCGATTCCGCACCACTCGGCGCGATGGGTGGGCCGTGTTCTGGACCACCCATCGCGCGGAGGTTCTTGACGCGTTAGAGATAGTCGGATTGCGAGTTGACAGGTCAATTCTGCGCTTCAACATCCTCAACCCGACTAACGCTGAAACAATGAAGTGATGTCGAACAATGTCACTTCGTGAAAGCGACCGTGTCGCTTCGCGAAACAAACCATGTCACGTGGTGAAATCTGATCATGTCACTTGGGAGATTTCACACTACGTGTGAACTTGCGTGAAATGTCGCCTGGAAAACTCATTTGGTGACACGCCGGGCACGCGTGCGGGGTCTGGGGAGGCCGCGCCAGCGCGGGATGCTGCGAGACGTGACGCCACGTCGGCCTAAGGCTGATGGCGGGGTGGCCAACCAGCGACACGGTGGGCGCCATGAGTCCTTGCGACATAACCACGTCCGGATTGAAGGCGACGGGGGTTGTCGCTGTTGCTGATGCACGATGGGCCAAGGACGAGCTCGCACGCCAGCTGGCATTGGGCGGAGTTGGGGTTTTGGCGGTCTCCGAGCCTTCACACAGCCGCCCCGGCGTGAACCGCTGGGGACGCGAGGTGTGGTCGACACAGCTCAGCTCGATCGTCGTCTTGGACTACCCGCTCGGTGCGGTCCCCGCAACGACATTCACTCCCGACGAGTGGGAGAGGTGCTTTGGTCTGCCCGTACCGAGTCTGATGCTCGAGTTCGACTGGAAGCACCTACCGCTTGTCAAGGGCGTCTACGGAGTCGAGCTCCCGCGCGAATCTCTCACAAAGGGTGCCTCGCTTACCTAGCGTGGCGCACCCGCTCTGTGCGCCGGAGGCCAGCGCGGCGGGCTCGGCCCGCACGAGGCAAGGAACTCAGCCATCCTCTCCCCGGGAACATGGCGCACGGCCCAGGGGGTGCCGATAGGGGTCGGCAGCGCGGGCGTGGCCACGGGACGCGCGCCGCCCCGCGCCCTAGTCCGATTCGGTCGTACGCCGGAAATCTTCCCAGGCCTTCGTGGCCTCGTCCTTGGTGAGCTGTTGGGCCACCTCGAGCGGGTACTCCGCGTGGTTGACCAGGTCCGCGACCTGCCAGGCCTCGGCCGGCGAGGGCGGCGCGACGGTGGTCGGCTTCTGACCGGTCCGCTGGCGGCGGCCCCTCTCCTCCAAGAGCGCAATGACCTCAGCCAGCGTCTTGGTCTGGTGATTCGGGGGCAGCGACGCCACACGCCCTCGCATCTCTCGGTAGACCTCGCTATCAGAGCGAGCGCCGACCGCCCAGACCTCGGCGACGTCAACGATCGGCGTTCCGGAGTCGTCGTAGGTGACCCTCCAGACGATCCGCCAATCACGGTTGCTGACGGTAATCTTCCGGAACCCCGTCAGTGAACCTCCGAGAGGCTCACCAGCCTCGGGAACTTGCTCAAGAACGAGACACTTCTTGAGCGCCCACCTCACGGCCGGCGTGTTCTTCTTGGACAAGTCGGTCAAGTCGTCAATCGCGGCGTCAGTGAACCGGACCTCGATCTTGGTCGCTTGGGGGTGGCGTTGTCCCCTGCGCGCGGGTGTTGGCCCGGTGCCCTGCGGGGGCTTCGCCGGACTCAATCGCGCCCCGCGGCGAGGTCCTCTTCTACCTCGCGCGCCAAGGCGGCACGGTCAAACCCGAAGCGTGAGATGACGTCGTCAAGAGAGGTACGTCGACCGCCGTCGCTCATCACACGGGCCACCACGAGTGACAGGTCGCGAAGGTCGCGTTCGGCCTCTTCGTACTCATAGAAGCGGTCGGCGCCGATGATGGCAGCCACGGTTGAGTTGCGGCGCTTGACGAGGAAGGCCACTCCCGCTTCGGCATCTCGAGCAAGGCCCGAGATGCCCCGGGAACTGGCGTCAGTGATGGAGAGCGTCTCAGGGGCAGTCGGTAGCGGCATGCCCACCACTGTATAGGTTTCTGTGTAGAAAGCAATCACTGGCTGGGGGGCGATCGGCGGCATGGCCCGTGGCGGGTCCGCAGAAGCGCATCATGCCTGGTCGGGACCAGAGCCGAGTCAGCAAGACGGCGAGATCTGGAAGCGGTGCTACGGCCCGATCTCCAGATCTGGCCGCCACAGGCTCTTGCAGCGGACGATGGACGCGAGCTGCGCCGGTCATCCATGACCACAGCACCAAATCGCGCTCGGGTGCCGGGGTGCGTCCCCGGAGTTTGTCGCCGAGGGTCTCGGGGCGCTCGCCGAGGGCCTTGGCCAAGTCGGTCATGGAGTACCGGCCGCGGCGCAGCAGGCGGCTGACGCCGAGGGCCTGGGCGTGCTAGTCGATGGCCCGACTGAGGCGAATCGCCTCGTCAAGGCTCCGGGCGTAGCACCAGGTGACGTCGGCCTCGGTCCCGAAGTCGGCCGGGTGCGCCAGTAAATCGCGCGGCGCGAACGAGCTCTGGTGAGTCATACCGGACGCGACACGGCGGCCCCCCGCAGGGAGCCGCCGCCCGGTTCGATGTCACCTTATGAGAAGACTGGTGTCACTTGGTGAGAAGACCCATGTCACTTGATGAAATTTCGCCTTGTCACTTGGTGAGAGTTCACATCACGAGCAGCCGCTAGTAGCCCCACAACTCGAGCACACGTAGCACGAACCGGCACGCTGCATCACGTTGCCGCACTGGTAACACATCGGCGCGTCTCGGTTCTCGGTGCGCGGTGCCGGTGCCACCGGTACCGCCGGCGTCGGCGCGGCAACCGGAGCGGGCGTCGGGCTGAAGTCCACCAACGTCGGCTGCACGCTCACGCCCACACTCGGCGTGGCCTGCTCGGCAATCTCGGGCAGCGTCGGCTGGATGCGCTCGCTGGTGGACATGACGCCGAGCTCCTCGCGGTCACTCTGACTCAAGTAGTCGAGCGCCAGGCGCCGGAAGATGTAGTCCACCAGTGACGTCGCGATGCGCAGGTCCGCGTCGTCGGTCATGCCCGACGGCTCGAACTTCATGTTGACGTACTTGCGCACGTAGGTCGCGAGCGGCACGCCGTGCTGCAGACCCAGGCTGATCGAGATCGAGAACGCGTCCATGATCCCCGCGAGGGTCGAACCCTGCTTAGAGACCTTTATGAACACCTCGCCGGGGCGACCGTCCTCGTACTCGCCGACCGTGACGTAGCCCTCGCAGTCCGCGACGCGGAAGGCGAAGGTCGTCGACACGCGCCGACGGGGCAGGCGCTCGCGCACCGCGCCGACCACCACGTGGCTCGTCGTGGTCTTCGCCATCTCGAGGGCGGCCTCGAGCTTGGCGATCTTCGCGTAGAGCTCGGCCGACTGAGCGTCACTCACGACGTCGATCGGCGCGCTCTCGCCGTCCTTCTTCGCCGTAGAGAGCGGCTGGCCCACCTTGCAGTTGTCACGATAGATAGCCACGGCCTTCACGCCGAGCCGCCAGGCCTCCATGTGCAGCGCCTCGACCTCCTCGACGGTTGCCTCTTCGGGCATGTTGACCGTCTTGGAGATGGCACCGGAAATGAAAGGCTGCACGGCGCCCATCATCTTCACGTGGCCCAGGTAGTGGATCGTGTTGTCGCCCATGGAGCAGGCGAAGACGGGCAGGTGCTCGTTCTTCAGCGCCGGGGCACCGACGATCGACTTGTGCTCGTCGATGTAGGCGTCGATCGCGGCGATCTCGGCCTCGCTGTAGCCGAGCTTGCGCAGCGCGCGCGGCACGGTCTGGTTGACGATGGACATGTTGCCGCCACCGACGAGCTTCTTGAACTTGACCAGCCCCAGGTCGGGCTCGATGCCCGTGGTGTCACAGTCCATCAGCAGGCCGATGGTGCCGGTCGGCGCGAGCACCGAAGCCTGGGCGTTGCGCACGCCGTGGCGCGTGCCGAGGTCGACCGCCTCCTCCCAGGCGTGCTGGGCGGCGCGCAGCAGTTCGGCCGGCGCGAGCGACTCGTCGATCTGGTAGGCCGCGTCGCGGTGC
>JAJZSX010000253.1:0-1965 GCA_021849435.1 Actinomycetes bacterium
CTGTCACCGCGAGAACGGTCGAGATCTCAGGACGTCTCGCCCGCGTCGGGCTGCCCTTTGCGGCGGCGCCTCCTCAATCGAATTACTTGACGAGGATCATGGAGTCTCTCCAGAGTCGATCACCAAGGGCATCATTACCGAATCAACACACTGCGGAATGGACCAGGCCTTTGGTCGGCTCCGTACTCACTCGCGCAACCACAACGAAGGCCTCACGAAAGTCGCCACCGCCATCGTCGCCGGGACACTCAGTTCGAATGACTTAGACGAGCCGAAGTAGTGGCCTTCGTCGTTCGAGAAAGCTGCTGTCCCGCAGAACTCTGAATGGTGACTTGAACGAGAATTGAAGCTGTGACCCTTGCGTGCCACCCCGCCATCGGCGATTTTCAACATTCCGGTTAGTGGCAGTCTGGGCCATTTGCAAGGAAGCCAATTCAGCCGATTTTACGGAAATTCTCTCCGATTCATCAGAATCCTGACACTTCTGCTGACGTGATTGACGACGTTGAATCCACTCCGTGGACAGCCAGCCTTCACGGTGCCAGATTCGCGTGGTGAGTTTCTTCGACGATCTGGAACCACCGGATGTTGGCTCTCGCGAGCCGGAGCCACGACACGAAAGACGTTGCCCGCCTGGTGACGCGAAGCGAGTGTGTGATGTGTGACGGCTATCTCCGCCTCCAACGAGCACGGTCGAGTGCGGCCCGTGCCTTTCGTGCGGCGCTCGAACTGCGCGAGCTTCGCGGGGGCCGCATTCGAGAGCGGTGGCCGCGGCTGAACTGTCAGGTCGGGATGCGACGTACGTGCACGACGAGATGCTCTTGCGGCTGCACGGGTCGCCACGACCTATGAGTTCGCCTAACTCGCGTGCGTCATGCGCGAACTGCCTCGCCGAGCGCACTCCCCCAGTGGCATCGCTCTAGAAACGGGCTAGGTCACGTCCCAGATTCGGCCGAATGCTTGAGAAGTGCGACGTGGCGCTCTGCGGGCGCGACCCAGGACTTCGCAAGGGCTCTCGAGGCGCGATCCGTTGAAGCTTCTCGGCTTGGTCCGACGGCGCGGGCCGCGCTGAGCAATTGAGGTCACGACAATTTGGCGAGGGCCTCGTTGAACGTGCGAGACGGACGCATCACTGCGCTCACCCGAGCGGGATCGGGGTTGAAGTAGCCGCCGAGGTCCACCGGGTGGCCCTGCACCGCCAACAACTCGGCCACGATGGTCGACTCGCTATTCAAGAGCTCCTCGGCCAGTGCGGTGAAGCGACCGGCGAGATCCAGGTCATCGGTCTGGCTCGCGAGTTCCTGGGCCCAGTAGAGGGCGAGGTAGAAGTGGCCGCCGCGGTTGTCGAGAGTACCGAGCTTGCGCCCCGGGGAGCGATCCTCTTCCAAATACCGCCCAGTCGCCCGGTCCAAGGTATCGGCGAGCACTTGCGCGCGAGCGTTGCCGGTGTACTGGGCGACGTACTCGAAGCTCACCGCCAGGGCGAGGAACTCGCCCAGGCTGTCCCAGCGCAGGTAGTTCTCCTCCTCGAGCTGCTGGACGTGCTTCGGGGCCGAGCCCGCCGAGCCCGTCTCGAACAGTCCACCGCCGTTCAAGAGGGGAACGATCGAGAGCATCTTGGCGCTGGTGCCGAGTTCAATGATCGGGAACAGGTCCGTGAGGTAGTCGCGCAGGACGTTGCCCGTGACCGAGATCGTGTTCTGGCCCCGGCGGATGCGCTGGAGGCAAAACGCGATCGCCGCGGTGGGGGCCATGATCTCCACGGTGAGGCCTGAGAGGTCGTACTCGGTCAGGTAGTCGCGCACCTTGGTGATGAGGTTGGCGTCGTGGGCGCGCTGCTCATCCAGCCAGAACACGGCGGGGTCTCCGGTGGCGCGAGCACGCGACACGGCCAACTTCACCCAATTGCGGATGGGAATATCCTTGGCCTGGCACATCCGGAAGATGTCACCCTGGTGCACTCTG
>JAJZSX010000253.1:1975-4423 GCA_021849435.1 Actinomycetes bacterium
CGTGCCGTCACGGGGGATCTCGAAGGTCTTGTCGTGACTGCCGTACTCTTCGGCCGCCTGGGCCATCAGGCCCACGTTGGACACCGAGCCCACCGTGGCCGGGTCGAACGCACCGTGGGCGCGACAATCATCGATCGCGACCTGGTAGATGTCGGCGTAGCTGGCGTCCGGAATGACGGCCAACGTGTCCGCCTCCTCCCCGTCGGGCCCCCACATGTGACCCGCGTTACGGATCATCGCGGCCATCGAGGCGTCGACGATCACGTCGTTGGGCGTGTGCAGGTTGGTGATGCCCCGGGCCGAGTCCACCATCGCCAGGCGCGGGCCCTCCTTGAGCTCGGCCGCAAAGGACGCGGCGATCTGTGGGCCGTCGGCGAGCTCTGAAAGTCCGCTGAGGATCGCCCCGAGGCCGTCGTTGGCGTTGAGCCCGGCCGCCGCGAGGACGTCTCCGTAGGCAGCGAAGGTCTGGGGAAAGAACGCTCGTACGGCGCAGCCGAAGAGGATCGGGTCGGCCACCTTCATCATCGTGGCCTTGACGTGAAAAGAGAACAGGACGTCCTCGGCCTTGGCGCGCGCGATTTGGGCGCTTAGAAACTCGCGAAGAGCGCTCACCTCCATCACCGTGGCGTCGATGACCTCGCCGTCTAAGACGGGAAGTGGAGCCCGCAGAGCGGTGCTCGTGCCGTCCTCGCCGGTCAGCTCGATCGTGAGCGAACCCGCACCCTTCATGACGGCGGACTTCTCGTTCGCGAAGAAGTCGCCGCCAGCCATGTGAGCGACGTTCGTCTTCGAGTTCGGACTCCACACGCCCATCTTGTGCGGGTGCGCGCGCGCGTACTGCTTCACAGAGGCCGGCGCGCGACGGTCCGAGTTGCCCTGGCGCAGCACGGGATTCACGGCACTGCCCAAGACCTTCTTGTAGCGCGCCAGCGCGTCGCGCTCTTCTTCAGTCTTCGCCTCATCGGGCACGTCAGGCAGCGCGTATCCCTGGGACTGGAGTTCCGCAACGGCGAGTCGCAGCTGGGGCGTCGTTGCCGAGATGTTCGGCAGCTTGATGATGTTCGCGCCGGGCCGAGTAACCTCAACGCCCAGTTCGGCCAGATCGTCGCTCTTGCGCTGGTCTGGCTTCAACTGGTCTGAGAATGCCGCGAGGATCCGACCGGCCAGCGAGATGTCGCGTGACTGCACCGGAACACCGGCCTGGGATGCGTAGGCGTGAACGATCGGTAGCAAAGAGTATTCGGCCAGCGCGGGCGCCTCGTCCGTGTGGGTGTAGATGATCGTTGAATCCGGCACAGTCTTTCCACCTTCTTCCGAAGTCATGAATCCAACCAACGATAGAGCCTGGTACATACCCCTCCGGTCGGACCAAGGTCCCAAGGTCTCCAGCTAATGGGCGTTGCTGATCTACTTTCAGACCCGCGAAAGCGACTCGGCTGCGTCGCGCATCGCTCGCGGGGCATGACCCACCCGAGAGTGGGTCTGCCCGGAGTCCGCAACCTGGGCGGTGACGCCGACTCAGGACCACCCGCATCCGCCGGAAACGGTGCCCACGAGTCCCTGGGCCGTCATCCGCAGTTCAATGGTGCTGCCGATCAATGGTGCTGCCGAAACCGCCCTGAAGTCCGAGAAGGTTGCCGTTGCGAAGCCGGGCCCCTGTTACAAGAACTTCAAGCAGACCACCGTGATGCTCGTAGTCGGGCCCCTGCGTCTCGACCGTGCGGACTTTAAGACGATGCATGGCGAGGTCTTTCGCGCGCTTCTCGATGGTAGCGGCCAGTTTGCGCCGCCGCAGTCGCAGCGCGACCCAATTGGTCGGTCCGGACTCAGGACGCGACGCTCATCTTCGTCGGTCGTGAGGCGGCTATCACGAGCAATCCGACAACGCCCACGGACGCCAGTCCCCAAAAGTGACCGAACAGTGAATAGGCAATCAGTAGCGAGCCAACGATGACGCACACGCGTCCTCGACGGCGGTTGTGGCGACGCTCGCGCACTTCACTGTCAAGGGCCGCAAGAAAGAATGCGATCGCCACGACAATCACCGAATAGACCACGAAAAGGCTGTTTCGTTGATAGAGCGTGAGTGCGGGCGGATTCGCGATGCCCCTGATTCCCGCCGGCTCGTTGATGTGATAGGCGCAGGCGACCCATAGCCAGAGAAGTGCATACCCGGCCGCTGCGGCCAAGGTCCACCGGCGCGCGAGAACTCTCATCTCCTCCATCGTGCCAGAGCAACGGGTCGGCGCGCGGACACGTAAATCTCCATAAGGAGTTCATCTTCACGCAGTGACGCGGCAATTCGGACAACAGAAATGCACACCACTTGAACTTCGACCTAGCAAGATCAAGCGAGTGACGACGTGCACTTCCGACCCCTTGCGTGTCATCCCGCCTTGGCCCGTTCGCACCAATCCGATTGATGCCAGTTTAGGCCATTTTTCAAGG
>JAJZSX010000254.1 GCA_021849435.1 Actinomycetes bacterium
CCCTCTTCTTCTTCCTCGGCGCCTTCCAGACGCTCTCGTTCCTCGCCGCGAGCGCCCTCGCGAAACGATTCGGTCTCCTCGCGACGATGGTCTTCAGCCACCTGCCCTCGAACCTCTTGGTGATCGCAATCGCCTTCTCGCCCAACCTCACCGTCGCGATCGCGTTACTGATTGCCCGGACCTCGCTCTCCCAGATGGACGTGCCCACGCGCCAGGCCTACGTGATGAACCTCGTCGAGCCCGACGAGCGCACCCCCGCCGCCGCGTACACGAACACCGCGCGCTACGTGACCCGTCCCTTCGGCCCGCCGGTCGCCTCGGCACTCTCGGGGATCGCCCTCGGGCTCCCGTTCGCGGTCGCCGGATCGATCAAGGTGCTCTATGACCTCACGCTGTGGGCGTGGTTCAAGCGCGAACCACTGCCCGGCGAGCGCGACGTCCTCGACTGACCCGTCCTCAACGCGTCGCGCGCGCTCGAAGCTGCAGCCAGAGCACGAGGCGCTCGGTCGGGTCATCGAGGTCGACGCCGAACTGCTCGACGATCTTGCGCATGCGGTAGCGGTGGGAGTTCTCGTGCACGAAGAGCGCGGCCGCCGCGCGACGGGCGTCGCCGCCGTGGTCGAGATGGGCGAGCAGCGTCGCCTCGTACGCCGAGCCCGATTGGGCGTCGTGGGCGAGCAAGGCCCGAAGGGGCGCCACGAGGTTCGAGTCATTCGCGACACCGTGCTCGGCGAGATCCTCGAGCACGATCACGTGACGGTCCTTCGCGACGTCGAGGACCCCGAAGCGACCGCTTCGCACCATGGCGCGTAGCGCGAGGTCGACGTCGCCGCGCGCGAGGGCTATCGCGTCGGCGCTTTCCACCTCGGCGAGCGCGCAACCGAAGGGCACACCCGCCAGCTGTGCGAGGGCATCGATGGTCGACTCGGCGAACCGTCGGCGGTCGGACGCGGTGACGCGCTGGGCGGGCAGCAGCACGTAGATCGCGTTGGCGACGCGCGCGCAGGAGGCGTCGTGACGTAACGACTCGGCGCTCGCGGCGACAACGTCGGTGAGGCGCAGGTCGTCGACCACCCCGTCGGCGCGGTCGAGGGGGCCGAATCCGAACAGCGTCGCGGGGAGCAGGCGACGCAGGTCGTGGCTCAGGTCGACCCCGTGGGGTGCGCGCACGCCGAGCTGGACGCTCAAGAGCTCGGCGCGCCGATAGCGCGCGAGGTCGCCGCGGTGGGCCGCTCCGAGCAGGTGCAGCGCCACGCTCGCCATCGCGCGTTCGAGGACCGCTCCGATCTCATCGCCGCGCGAGTTGTCCACGTCGATCGCCCAGATCGATCCGAGCAGCCGGCCGCTCGCGCGCACCGGCATCGCGACGCGCGCGAGGACGTCATCGTAGGGCGCGAAGTAGACAGGCTCCTGGGACCGCGCGATCGCCCGGTATTCGGACTCATAGGCGTCGAGCCGCCGCACGCGTCGCCCGAGGATCGAGTCCTGGCGCACCGCGTCGATGGGGTGACTCTCGATGCTCGAGTACGCGAGCACGTGCCAACCGGGGTCCTCGATGGTCACCGCTGCGTCCACGCTCTTGGCGATGGCGTTGGCGATCGCGAAGAGGTCGCCGTAGTCCGAGGCGCCGAGTGCGCCCATGGCTTCGGGCTGGTGGCTCGCGATCGCACTGGCGAGCAGTGAGTCGAGGTTGCCCCAGGCCACGTCGTCGGCGACGACGAGCAGCGCGATCGACGAGCGCGCGGCGATCGCCGCAGCGGGCGCCACTTCTGCCCCACGCGCTTTGAGGGCGACGGCCACGTAGCCCGCGCGCGAGGCCGCTTCGATCACGGCGCCGAGGTCGGGACTTGACGGCTCGGCGCCCACGGCCAGCAGCACGCCGCCCGCGCTCGGCGCGATCGGGTCGAGCGGGTCCCAGAGCACCGTCTCGCGAACGATACCCCCAGCGTCGCCGGTCCCCTCCACGAGTGCGAGCATCGCCGGGCCTAGGGTCTCAGCCAGTGCCGCGAGGGTCATCGCCTCGCGTGCGGCCCCGTCCTTCGTCTCCACGGGCGAATGCTACGGCCGTCAGGCGTCTCGTCGAAGCAGGTCCTCGTAGGTCTCGCGACGCAGCGCGAGGCGCGCCTCGCCACCGTCCACGAGCACGATGGGTGGGCGCAGCGCGCCGTTGTAGTTGTTGGCCATGGTCAGGCAATAGGCGCCGGTCACCGCGACGGCGAGCACGTCACCGACCGCCGGCTCGACGAGCGGCACGGACTCGATGAGCTGGTCACCCGACTCACAGTGCCGCCCGACCACGGTGTAGGCTTCGCCGCCACCCACCCGATCGGCCATCGTCGCCTCGAATCGCTGCCCGTAGAGCGAGACCTCGAGGTTGTCGCCCATCCCACCGTCGACCGCGACGAAGGTGCGCGTCGCACCGCGCTTGACCGACACCACCCGATAGAGCGTCACACCGGTCTCGGCGATCATCGAGCGACCCGGTTCGATGAGCAGGCGCGCCTTGGCGGGCAGGAACCGTCGCGCGGCGTCGGTGATCGTGTCGAGGTAGTCCTCGACCGATGGCGGGTGGTCGTCGTAGGTGTATCGGGCCCCGAGCCCGCCCCCGAGGTCGTAGACGTCGAACTCCCCGAGGGCGGCGACCGCCTCGACGGCCCGCTCGAAGGGGGCGACGTCGAGGATCTGAGAGCCGATGTGCACGTGCAACCCGTCAAGGCGCAGGCGGTCGCTCCCGGCGAGTCGCGCGACGAGGTCGCGGGCCTCGGGGACCGCGAGCCCGAACTTCGAGTTCTCATGCCCGGTCGCGATGGCGTCGTGGGTCGCGGTCGCGACGTCGGGGATCACCCGTATCAGCACGCCCTGCTCGCGCGTCGCCAGTCGCTCCAAGCGGGCGACGTCGTCGAGGTTGTCGATGACGACGATTCCGACCCCGGCGTCGAGGGCCATCGCCAGCTCGGCGTCGGTCTTGGCGTTGCCGTGCAGGACGAGCCGCGCGGGATCGACCCCACCGGCGAGCGCCATGACGAGCTCGCCACCGCCGGCCACGTCGACGCCGAGACCCTCCTCGCCCATGACCCGGTAGATCGCGGTGCAGGGCAACGACTTGGACGCCCACACGACCTGGGAGTTGGGCCAGCGCGCTGCGAGGCCGTGCGCGTAGCGACGGGCGCGCGCGCGTAGCGCCCCCTCGTCGATGATGAGGGCGGGGGTCTCGAAGGTGTCGGCGAGCTCACTGGCGAGGCAGCCACCGATCACGAGTCGCCCGCCCTCGAGTCGCGATCCCGGTGGCATCAGGTCCACGATCGCGGGTCGGGTGTCGGCGCCTTCGTCGATCGTCATGGGTCCTCCGTCCGATGTTCACTCGGGCCGACGTTACCTCGGCGCCCGAGTCACGGCGTCGTCGATTCACACGAGTCGCACCGCGCAGATTTGTCGGATCCGACAACGTATCGCGGCCTTGCGCCCGTCAGACTGGCCAACGTGCGCCGACGCGGCGCGAGACAGGGGGAACCACATGGCAGGCAGTCCAAGGATACGTTGGTTGATCGGCACGGTCGGGGTCACGGCGATGGTGGCGGTCTCGAGCGCCGTCACGACGGGCGGCGCCGGGGCCGCCTCGACGGCGGGCGTCTACAACGCGCGCGCGGCCAAGTTGGTGCCGGCCTCGCTGCGTCACGTGACCATCCAGGTCGCCACGGACGCGACGTACGCGCCCGACGAGTTCATGCGCGGCAACACCATGGTGGGTTTTGACATCGACCTCATGAACGCGATCGCCAAGACCCTCGGGATCACCGTCCACGCCAACAACGTGACCTTCGACAACATCATCGCCGGCATCGCCTCGAACCACTACCAGATCGGCAACTCGTCCTTCACCGACAACAAGGCCCGCGAGAAGCAGGTCAACTTCGTCGACTACTTCCAAGAGGGCGAGGGCGTCTACGCCAAGGCGAGCTCGACCGTGACGTTCCACGGCATGAAAAGCTTTTGTGGCCTGAAAGTCGCCGTGGAGACCGGAACGGTCGAGCAGTCCAACGTGGAGGCACTCGCTAAGTCCTGCCCGGGTTCCAAGCCCGTGACGGTCATGGCCTTCCCAACCCAGACCGAGGCCAACATCGCGATCTCCTCGGGCCAAGCCACCGTCGGCTTCGTCGACGCCCAGGTCGGCGCCTACATCGTCGCGACCTCCAAGGGCGCCTTCAAGTCGGTCGGCAGCGCCGTCAACGTGACACCGACGGGCATCGCCACCGCCAAGACCGCCACGGGACACGCGCTCGCCACGGCAATTCAAGCCGCGATCCGCGTGCTCATCGCCAACGGCACCTACCACGCGATCCTCGCCCGCTGGGGCGTCACCGCATTCGCGGTTCCTGCGAGCAAGGTCGTTCTCAACGGGGCGGGCGCCTAATCT
>JAJZSX010000255.1:0-2193 GCA_021849435.1 Actinomycetes bacterium
AGTCACCATTACTGTTCCTCGATCCACAACCACCGTTGGGCTGGCAACCGACCTAGGCGACGAAGCACGAGTGCTCACGAACACTCCGGTGCCGATCCCAATCAGGGCCACCGTTGTTACGATGGTCACGAACTTACGAGTGCGCGCCAGATTTCGAATCGATTCGCTCGTCATGTGCATAGATAGCTCCAGCGTGTTGAGTCTGTAAACCGCATCCGAAGATGCAGCAACTCAACAGTGACACCCGAGACCTGAGAAACCGATGAGAGGTTCTTCAATCAATGGCTTGGTGATCGTGGGAGTCTGGAGGACTGTCCGCGAATCCTCCCGACAATGTGATCACCGAGATCCCGTCGATGCAAACGCCATATGTGCAGCCTCGACGTACAACATTCAGTGAGGCAACACCGGTCGTCCGCTCCAACTTCGTTCTGAATTGACCGATTCTCATTGGCCTATTATCCTCGCAAATTGACTGGTCGTCAGTTTCCACAGGGCATCATCCAATCCGTCGGCGTCAACTATCAACAGACTTGCTAAGCCACAGCTTCATTGGGTTCCATGTTGGTAGTACTGTGGCTTCGGCGACGCGCCCCGCGCCTGTCCGAAGTGCATGTTTGGTGAAGAATTGACCAACCGCTCCGGCTTCACCTTTAGTCCGGCTTAGGCCGTTCTCGTAACGGCACTGGAACGGCGACGTACGAACGGAACCCTTGTTTTACCGGTCAATACAGGTATTTCATTGCGTCGAAGTACAGCCTACATTTCTTCGCCAACACTCGGAATTCGGACAATGAACCGTGCCCCGGGATCCGCATCCTCGACCTCAATAGTGCCGCCGTGCGCCGTGACAATCGAGTGAACGATGGCGAGGCCGAGCCCACTTCCCCCACTCGACCGGGACCTGGATCCGTCGACTCTGACAAACCGCTCGAAGATGCGGTCGCGGTTGCCGGGGCTGACGCCCGGACCATCGTCACTGATCCCGAGCACTGCGTGGTCGGAATCTTGATCCAATGTGATGCTCACGCGCTGGCGTGCATGATGCACCGCATTGTCGAGCAGGTTCCTGATCACCCGTCCGAGTTGCTCCGCGTCGCCCCTCACGCGCGCACCCGACACCGCAGAGATATCGATAGCGATCGGCACGATTCGCTGCAGACGCGTGCTCTCCTGGAGCACGATCTCATCGAGGTCGACGAGTAGTTCGTTCCGGCCACCAGATCGCTCGTCGTATCTAGCTAGTAAGCCGAGGTCCTCGACGATGCGCCGCACTCGCTCGATGTCACCGAGCACCACGTGCGCCGAGTCTGGCCACTTCGTAACGTCTGCGTGGGCCAGGCTGATCTCGAGTTCCGCCTGGGCGGCGGCCAGCGGGCTGCGTAGTTCGTGTGAGGCATCAGCGACGAACGCGTTCTGCCGTCGGCTCGCACCCTCCAGGCGACTCAGCATGGCGTTCATGGTCGCAGCCAGACGTCCGACCTCGTCCTTGATATCGGGCTCGGGAACTCGCCGATTAAGCGCACTGGCCGTAATCTCCTCTACTTCGGACCGGATTGCCTCAACAGGCGAGAGAGCGCGCCCGATGAGCCACCACACGGTAGCTCCGACGATCAGCAGGAGAATGGGGTCAACGATAAGAAGGCCAATCAACACGACGCGCACCGAGTGGTCGATCGCCTGCATGGACTCTCCCACGTAAATGGTCACCGGACCCACGGGAGTACTGACGCTCACGGCACCAACGCGATAGGGGCTCTCTACACCGACGGGTAGGTTAGCCAGGTTTCGAAATTCAGGCTGCCCCTTCGGGATATAGGTCACGATACGCGCTTCGCCTTGAACACTCGCACTACTGGCGAGCACCCGACCTCTTGCACTGACGACTTGGATGAAGGAGGTCTCTTGAGCCGCGGTCGGGAGTGAAGTCGGAAAATTACCATTCCTTATAATCGCCACCACTGAGTTGAGCTCCAGGCGAAGCGCTGCGTCCACGCTACGAATCTGTGAGGCGTTGAGTTCAACAATGAGCAAGACGTTTGTAATACCTAGAGCGGCACCAACCACAACAACGGCGGCGATCACGGTCCTGGCTCGGACCGACACCAGCCAATGCCGTATAGATCGGCGGGGCCGCAGGTCTCGTGCCGAAGCAGACTCACTACTCGTCATGCTCGAGGAACCGATAACCGC
>JAJZSX010000255.1:2203-4413 GCA_021849435.1 Actinomycetes bacterium
GCGGTCGATCTTGCGACGTAGATAACCAATGTAGACCTCGACGATATTGGGGCTACCTTCGAAATCAGGGTCCCACACGTGCTCGAGGATTTCCCGCTTCGTTACCACGCGGTCGCTGTAGCGCATCAGGTATTCGAGCAAGTTGAACTCCCGTGGAGTGAGCGAAATGATCGCGTCACTGCGTCGACAAGTTCGAGTTGCGGGATCAAGAAGAACCCCCCCCGCGTCGAGTACCGCTGGCCGCTCACGAACGCCCCGTCGCAGTAGGGAACGGATGCGTGCGAGCAGCACCGGATAGGAGAATGGCTTTGTCAAAAAGTCGTCCGCGCCGCTATCGAGTGACTCAACCTCGTCGAACTCACCGGTCTTGGCGGTAAGTATCAATATTGGAGTCCAAACTCCTTTCTCGCGTAGCTCGTGGCAGACGCTGAATCCGCTCATTCCGGGGAGCATGAGGTCGAGGACGATCACGTCGAAGTCCATCTCGCTAGCCATCCAGAGTCCCGTCCGACCATCGCCCGCCACTTCGACGGCGAACCCGTCGGCGTTCAAACCGCGCATCAAACTCGCAGCGAGACTCGCTTCATCTTCAACGAGCAGGAGGCGCATCAGATATTCGGCTTCTTTCCTCGTGAGCGACTTCGGGTTGATGCTTCATCGCCATTCTCCCACGTCGCCCCACCTTAAGAACCGGGAGGCTGTGAATACGTTGAGCCTTCCTCATCGAATTCACAGGACGTTCCTGGCATGGTGGTCGCGGTGCCATCAACGATGGTGACACCAACGATTCAAAGGAGCATCACATGATCAGCATGAAGAAGAGGATCGGTGTCGGAACGGTAGGGCTCGTTGCCCTAGGTGCATCGGTAGTCGGCGTAGCCCTGTCATCTGGACTCGCGTCTGCGTCAAGCACTCCGACCACGGCTCCGTCCGTCATCACCATTCCTGGCGGCAACAACGTGCAGGACATCGCCGGAGCCAACCTCCAGTTGGATAGTCAGACCGGTTTGCAGAGCGTCTTACCCGACGCGACCGAGGGCACGTCGAGTGAGGCGACCTCGACCGAATCAGCCACCGTCGAATCTGACGGAGTTGGTGGTGCCCAAGAGACCAGCGGCAGCAACGTCGATAGCCAGACCGCTGGCGCCCAGTAGTAGACGCCATTCAGGCGGTTCGCCATCGATAGACGTAATAAGAACTGCGCGCCAGACCACTGCAGGGCTCAATGGCGGGCGATAACACCGTCTTCAAAATGAAGCATCCTCCAACTTCCCGGCGCGATTCAAATTGGATCGCGCCGGGGAAGTTGGAGAACTAGTCATCTGTGAACCGCGCTACCCGCACCGGTGACCGTGCCCGTCCATGGATACCAGCTCTCGTCCGAACAGGCCTCGTCCTAGACCCCATAAGTAGAACTACCCGAACATCAACTCAGCCCAGACTGACGGCAATGTCGCTGACCTTTCGGACGTAGCGAAAGAGCGCCCCTTCGCTACATCGAACGAATCCGTAGTGCTCGTAGAAACGTCCCGCGTCCTCATTCAGTGCGTCGACGACGATAAAGCGACCACCCACTTGATTGCTCGCCGCAACCGCACGACTCAAGGCGTCAGTGAGAAGTTCCGCGCCCAACCCTCGGCCCCGATAGCGAAGATCAAGGGCTAAGCGTGCGAGGAGGAGCGCTGGTATTTCATTGAGGTTTCCTCGAGCAATCTTGGTCGGAAGTTGAGCGCGTTCGATCACGTGAGGAGCCAGCGTGAAGTACGCCGCCACGACATGATCATCGTCGCGCCACACGTAGGTCCGACCCTGCCGCTTGCTGTCCGCAAGGCGAGCCGACTGACGCAACCAATGATCAAGGCTCGGGGTTCCCGAGTTGAAAGAATCGAGTACGTGCGATGCATCAAGCGCTTCGGAGATGAACACACGTCACCGTTGCGTGTAGCGCATCTCACGCTTCGCGACTCTGGCTAACTCTGACATGGCCACTGGCGGTTCGTCGAGGGCGTTCATCAGTCGGTCAAAGTACTCACTCGCGACAAGCGTGCGCGTCGCGAGCACTTCGTCAGCACGAAGCGACGCGGCACTCAGCACAAAGTTCGTCAAGGTTTCGTGCGAAGCCTCAGCAGCCGCACGAAGTCGCTCCTCAGTATTGGAAGGGATTCGAAAATTAAGCCGGCTCGCTGATGTGGCCATTTTGCTCACTCTCC
>JAJZSX010000256.1 GCA_021849435.1 Actinomycetes bacterium
GAGGTCGACTGGGCTCTGGGCGAGGCGCTGGCCCTCGGCACGCTCGTGATGGAGGGCACCAACGTGCGACTTATGGGTCAGGACTCGCGGCGCGGGACGTTCTCGCATCGTCACGCGGCGCTCTTTGACTACGACAACGGCTCGACCTTCGTGCCTCTGTCGCACCTCGAGGGGGCGACGGGCTTCTTTACCGTGCGCGACTCCCTGTTGAGCGAGTACGCCGCTCTCGGCTTCGAGTACGGGTACTCAGTCGAGGCCACCAACACCCTGGTGGCCTGGGAGGCACAGTTTGGCGACTTCGTCAACGGCGGCGAGATCATCATCGACAACTTCCTGGTGGCCGCCGAGGACAAGTGGGGCCAGCAATCGAGCCTGGTGATGCTCTTGCCCCACGGCTACGAGGGCCAGGGCCCCGAGCACTCCAGCGGACGACTCGAGCGGTTCTTGTCGCTGTGCGCGCGCAACAATCTGCGCGTGGCCCAGCCCACGAGCGCCGCGCAGTACTTCCACCTCCTGCGCAGCCAGGTCCGTCGCGAGCACGTCACACCGCTGATCGTCTTCACGCCCAAGTCGATGCTGCGCGCCGCGGCGGTGCGCTCGCCGCTGGCTGACTTCGAGTCGGGCCGCTTCGAGCGGGTCCTCGACGACCCCGCGGTCGAACGCGCCGCGGTCACGCGTGTCGTCCTCGCGACGGGCAAGATCGCCCACGAGGCGATTCTCCGTCGTGACGAGGTCGGCGCCCACCACGTGGCGATCGTGCGAGTCGAGCAGATCTACCCCTGGCCCCACGACGACCTCGACGCGGTGTTCGCGTCCTACCCGGCGTTAGAGGAAGTGGTCTGGCTCCAGGAGGAGCCGACCAACATGGGTGCCTGGCCCTTCGTGCACCACCAGGTCCACGCGCAGCTGCGCGACATGACGGTGCGCCACGTAGCGCGCGCGGAGTCGGCCAGCCCAGCAACGGGCAGCTCCTTGGTGCACGCGGCCGAACAGGCCGACCTGCTGGCCCGGGCGATTCTCTAATGGCGACGCGCACGCGCCCGAGGGTCGTGGTCGACGGCTCGAACCTGGCGACCGAGGGCCGAACCCTGCCCAGCCTGGCCCAGCTCGACGACGCGCTGGCCGCCTTCATCGACGAGAACCCGACCGCCGAGATCATCGTCGTGACTGACGCGAGCTTCTCGCACCGCGTCGAGGTGAGCGAGCGCTCGCGCTTCAAGGAGCTCGAGCTGGCCGGACGCATCGTGACCCCGCCGGCCGGTGCGATCGGCCGCGGCGACGCGTTCATCTTGAAGATCGCAGACCGGATCAACGCCGTCGTCTTGAGCAACGACTCCTTCCAGGAGTTCCACGACGAGTACCCCTGGCTCTTCGACGTGGGCCGGCTCATCGGCGGCAAGCCGGTGCCGATGGTCGGATGGGTGTTCACGCCGCGTCTACCGGTGCGCAACGTCAAGAAGCCCCGCGCGGTGAAGAAGCTGGCCGTCGAACTGCCTGGCGGCGCCCAGCCCACCATCGGCACGACGCTCACCCCGGTAAAGAAGGCCACGAAGCGCGCGGCGAAAGCCCCGGCCAAGGTCGCCAAGAAGGCGACCAAGGCCCTCAAGGCCGACAAGGTGGAGAAGGCCCCGGAGAAGGCCCCCACCGCCAAGGCCTCCGCGGCCAGGGCCCCCGTTGAAAAGGCCCCGGTCGAGAAGGCCCCGGCCGACAAGACGGGTCGTGTCACCAAGAAGGCGCCCGCGCGCCCGGCCAAGCGGGCCGTCAAGGCCGTCCCGGCCGAACGGGAAGCCCCGGTCGCACCGGCCGACGGCCAGGAGTCGCTCGAGAAGCCCACGGCGACCCCCGTCCTGCGACGCGGGCGTCAGCCGGTCAATCCCGAGGCGAGCTTCGCTCAGTTCCGCGCCGCCCACAAGGTCGGTACCCGTGTAGAAGGTGACGTGACCGCCTTCACCTCCCACGGGGCCGTCATCCGCGTGGCGACCAAGGGCGGCGGCTTCGTCGAGTGCTACGCGCCGACCACCCTGCTCGGCTCGCCGGCACCGGCGCGGGCGCGCGACGTGCTTTCGCGAGGCGATCGCGTGAGTTTTCGCCTCGTGACCGTCGACGACGAGCGCCGGATCGCGGAGTTGTCGCTCCTATGAGCCTGTCGATGAACCCCGCGTTCTGGCTGCCGCACCGTCCGCCCTTTCTTTTGCTTGACGAGATGATCACCATCGAGCCGGGTCATCGCGCGAGTGCCCGATGGCGTCTCACCGGCGAGGAGTGGTTCTTCGCGGGTCACTTCCCGGGCCGGCCCACCACGCCGGGGGTGCTGATGCTCGAGTCCATCGCCCAGTGCGGCGCGGTCGCGGTGCTCTCCGACGAGCACTACGCGGGACGACTGCCGCTCTTTGGGGGCGTGGAGCGCGCGCGTTTCCGTCGACAGGTGCTGCCCGGTGACACGCTGGTGCTCGAGTGCGAGATGACGCGGCTCTCCGCGCGCGGTGGCAAGGGCCACGGCACGGCCACGCGTGACGGCGAGCTGTGCGTCGAGGCCGACATCATGTTCGTCCTCGCTGACGCCTGATGTCGGTGGGGGCCTCGTGAAAGTCGTTACGTGGAACGTCAATTCGCTCACCGCGCGCTACGCGCGCGTCACCGAGTGGATCACGGCGAACGCCCCGGACGTGGTGTTGCTCCAAGAGACCAAGATGACCGACGCGAAGTTCCCGACCGCGGGATTCGCCGAACTGGGCTACGAGTCCGCCCACTACGGCCAGGGCCAGTGGAACGGCGTCGCGGTGCTCTCGCGTGTGGGCCTGGAGGACGTGTCGCGCGGATTCGGTGACGAGGACCCCGAAGCGCGCCTGATCGGCGCGACGTGCGGGGGCGTGCGCGTCTACTCGTGCTACGTGCCCAACGGGCGCGCCCTGGACAACGACCACTACGCCTACAAGCTGCGCTGGCTGGCGGCGCTCGCCGCGCTGCTCGCCGAGAGGACCCAACCCACTATCGCTGGCGGCGACTTCAACGTGACCCCGACGGACCTGGACTGCTACGACCCGGCCGCCTTCGTGGGAGCGACCCACGTCTCGGCGCCCGAGCGCGCGGCCCTGGCCGCCATCGAGGCGACGGGTCTGGTCGACATCACGCGCCGTCTGCACCCCGAGGAGACCATCTACTCCTGGTGGGACTATCGCAACGGGGCCTTCCACCGGGGCTGGGGGCTGCGCATCGACCTGCTCTACCTGGATGAGTCGCTGGCCGCGCGCGCGAGCGCCAGCTACGTGGACCGCAACGCGCGCAAGGGCGAGAAGCCCTCGGACCACGCCCCGGTCGTCGTCGAGATCGACTAGAACGCGACCGGCAAGCGCGCTTCGATGACGGTGGGCCCGGACGTCGCGTAGGAGCGTTCCAGCGCGTCGCACAGTTCGTGGGCCGTCGTCACCGTGGTCGCGGTGACGCCCAGGGAGCGTGCGAGTCCCGCGAGGTCCAAACGGGGATCGCCCAGGTCGAAGAGCCGCTCGCTCGCCGCGTCGGCGCCGACCGCGCCGACGCGGCGTCGCTCGAGGTCGAGGATCGCGTAGCGCCCGTTGGCGAGAGCCACCACCGTCACGTCGAGGCGCTCGCGCGCCATTGTCCACAGGGCCTGGGGGGTGTAGAGCATGGAGCCGTCACTCTCGAGGGCGAGCACGCGCGACCCGCTGGCGACCGCGGCGCCGACGGCCACCGGGAGCCCGTAGCCGATCGCCCCGCCGGTCAACGTCATCCAGCGATGCCGTGGCGCGAAGCGGCAGGCCCCGAAGAGGTGCACGCCGCTCGTGTTGGACTCGTCGGCGACGACGACGCCCGCGGGCAGCGTGGCGGCCACGGCCGCGGCGAAGCTCTGGGCGTTGAGGTCTCCGTGGGGACGCGCCGGAGCTTCGCCCACCGGGACCTCGACGGGCGCGGCGCCCGTCCCCGCGGCGAGGGCCGCGAGCGGGCTCGCGACGTCGCCGCCGGGGCCGACCAGCGTGATCACCTCGCAGTCGTCGCGTGTCAGGCGACTCGCCACGTCGGGGTAGGCGAAGAATCCGACCGGCGCGGGCGCGCCGACGAGTACGAGGGAGTCGATCTCAGCAAACTGGTGCAGGGCGAACTCGCTCAGGTAGATGATCCGCTCGGGATCCACGACGCCGGCGCCGCGCTCGACGATCGCTGGGAAGGTCTCCATCATCAGGCGCGCGCCGCTCGCGGCACAGATCTGACCCGCAAGCTTGAGCGCGGTCGCGTCGAGGCGCCCCCCGAGGAGGAGTGCGCTGCGCGGCCCGAGAGCGCGAACGCAGCGCGCTAGTGCGTCGGCGTCGACGCCGGGTGCCATCGGGGGAGCGGCGAGAGGCGCGGGACCGGGCTGGACCTCGCTCCAGGAGGCGTCGGCCGC
>JAJZSX010000257.1 GCA_021849435.1 Actinomycetes bacterium
CCACGGGTCGCGTCGTCGAGACCGACGTCTCGACGTCGGCGGTGCGCGCGAGTGACGGGGGTATTCGCCGGTTCATCGTCTCGGTGCTCGACGTCACGGACCGGCGCCGGCGCGAGCGCGCGACGGCCCTGCTCAGTCAGGTGCGCCGCCTCGCCATCGTCGCGACGAACGCGACTGAGCTACTGACCCAGTTCTGCCAGCTCCTCGTAGACGTCGGCGGGTACCGTCTCGTGACGTACGCCCGCGCGGGCGAGACGGTGCTCGTCGCGCCCAGCACCGACGTCGACGCGTGGCCGAGTCCCGACGACGGGCCGAGCGCCGAGGCGATCGCCACGGGCTCCGCCGTCCTCTACCGCAGCACCGAACGCGGCGGACCCGCGTGGCGTCGCTTCGCGGAGCGGTTCGCCCTTCGCGGCGCAGCCGCCGTCGCGCTACGCATGAACGATGAGTTCCACGCAGTGTGCGTCTACTGCGACCGTGACGACGCGCTCGACGCCTCGAGCCTGCTCGACCTAGAGGAGCTCGTCCACGAACTCGAACTCGGTCTTACCCACGTCGGCGCGGTCACCGACACCCGGGACGCGCTCGACGTGGCGCGAGCCGCCTACGACGCGCTGGCGGCAGCCGAGTCGGCCCTCGCAGAGTCCGAGCGACGCTTCCGGCTCGCCTTCAGCGAGAACATGGCACCGATGGTCTTCGTCGACACCGACGACGTCCTGCTCGACGTCAACGACGCCTACGTCGACATGGTTGGGCGCAGCCGCGACGAGCTCATCGGTCGTGACACCGCGTGGATCACCCACCCCGACGACCTCGACGCGACGGAAGACACACGGAACCGCCTCGTGCGCGGCGAGGTCGAGCAGATCAAGTACGTCCAGCGGTTCATCCACCGTTCCGGGCGCACCGTGGTGGCCGAGGTCTTGAAGACCCCGGTTCGCGGCGACGACGGGCGGATTCTCTA
The DNA here is from genome assembly GCA_021849435.1 of Actinomycetes bacterium. Next base: position 965 of record JAJZSX010000257.1, read on the forward strand.
CTTCATCGCCTCGAACCGCGACATCACCGAAGAGCGCCAACTGGCCGAGCAACTGCTGCACCGGGCCCTGCACGACCCACTGACGGGCCTCGCCAACCGCGCGCTGTTCGAGGACCGACTCGGCCAGGCCCGCGAACGCCTCGTGCGCAACGGCGGCCTCAGCGCAGTCCTCTTGATCGACCTCGACGACTTCAAGGGCGTGAACGACACCTACGGCCACCACGTCGGTGACCGGCTGCTCGTGGGGGTGGCACGGCGATTCGAGCTCGTGTCACGGTCCATCGACACTCTCGGGCGCGTCGGCGGCGACGAGTTCCTCTACCTCGCCGAGGGTCTCAGCGGACTCGACGAGGCCGTCGCTATCGCCGAGCGGCTCCTGCACGTGCTCGTCGAGCCCTTCTCGTTTGACGGGCTCGTCATCAATCAGCACGCGACCATCGGCGTCGCGCTCTACACCGACGGCGCCGTCGACGGCGCCGAGTGCATCAAGCGCGCCGACGCCGCCATGTACGAGGCGAAGCGCAAACACCGGGGCCACTACGAGATCTTCCAGACGGCGATGCTCACCTCGGCCGTGCACCGCTTCACCCTCGCTCAGTCACTCAGCCACGCGCTGCGCTCGAACGAGGTCGCGATGCACTACCAGCCCATCGTCTCGCTGGCGAACTTCCAGGTCGTCGGGTTCGAGGCACTGATGCGCTGGAACTCCTCGCGCGAGGGGTCAATCCCGCCGTCGGTCTTCATCCCGATCGCCGAGCAGAGCGACCTCATCTACGGTCTCGGGGACTTCGCCGTGCGCGAGGCGGTGCGCGCGGCCGTCACCTGGGGGGCCGACGGTTCCTACGGCGACCAGTGTTACGTGTCGGTGAACCTCTCGGCGGCCCAGTTCCGCAGTCCGGGACTCGTCCCCTTCGTGCGCGAGGTGCTCGACGAGGTGGGACTGCCGGCTACGCGTCTCGTCCTCGAGATCACCGAGACCGTCGCCACAACGGATCTCTCCGAGACCGTCGCCGTCGTCGACCGCCTGCGCGCGATCGGCGTCGGGGTCGCGCTGGATGACTTCGGCACGGGACACTCCTCACTCGCGCGACTCGCCGAGCTGGAACCGCAGATGGTCAAGATCGATCGATCCTTCGTCCACGCGCTCGACGAGCGCTCCAACCACGACGTCGTCCTCGACGCCGTCTTCGCGCTCGGCCAGGACCTCGGGGTGACCATGCTCGCCGAAGGCGTCGAGACGACCGACCAACTCGAGCGGCTGCGCTCGCTCGGCTGTCAGCTGGTCCAGGGGTTCCTTCTCTCACCACCGCTGCCCGAGGACGAGGTCTTCGCGCAGCTGGCCGTGCGACCCAAAGAGCGCTTCTCGCGGATCACCGCGACGCCAGTGCGCTGAACCAAGCCCCGCCAGTTAGACGGGACTACGCTTCATGTGCAGATCTAGACCAGTGGCGCGGTGACCGACAAGGGCAGGCAGTGAACCACCTCGTGGACGTGACAACTTCGTGGCAGTACATCCTTGACGCGATGCCCGACGGCGTGCTCGTCATCGACCGGACGGGCACCGTCTGCGCCGTGAACGACGCCTTTTGTGCCATGTCGGGCTATGACGCGAGCGGCCTGGTCGGTGCGATGATGGACCGGTTGGTGCCCGAGGAGGACCGGGACCGTCTCGCGAAGCTCGTCGCGGATTTCATGTCCCACGGTGGCGAACGCTCGAGCGCGAAGCACCTCAACATCGCCCTCATCCACCGCGACCAACATCGCGTGACGGTGGATATCGCCCTCTCGACGATTCGCTGGGAAAACGAACAGTACTCACTCGCCGCGGTGCGCGACCTCAGTTCGCTGCGCCAAGTCGAGGCCGAACGGGACGACTCGGCTCGCAAGTTCCAGCTGGCTTTCGAGACCGCCATGTCTCCGATGACGTTCACGGACGCCGAGGATCGGATCGTCACAGCCAACCCCGCCTTCTGTGAGCTGCTCGGCCGGCCGCTCGAAGAACTCGTCGGGCGCGACTCTCAACACTTCACCTACCCCGTGGACATCGGGGTGACCGAGAACTCCCACGAGCGCGTCGCCACCGGCGAAACGAACCGCGATCGCTACGTGAAGCGCTACCTGCACCGCGACGGGCACATCATCGTGGTCGAGGTCTCGCGCTCGGCCACCTACGGTGACGACGGCCAGCTGCTCTACAGCGTCATCAGCGAGCGTGACATCACCGAGGAGCGTCTGCTCACCGCCCAACTCGCCCACCAGGCGCTGCACGACCCACTGACGGGCCTCGCGAACCGCACCCTCATCGAGGACCGGCTCGGCCAGGCCCGCGCGAAGATCGCCCGCCAGGGCGGTTACGGCGCGGTGCTGATGCTCGACCTCGATGACTTCAAGATCGTCAACGACACCCACGGCCACGTCATCGGCGACCAGCTGCTGATCGGCGTGGCGCACCGGCTCAACGAGGTCGTCCGGACCGCCGACACCCTCAGCCGCTTCGGGGGCGACGAGTTTCTCTACCTCGTCGAGGGCGTGCGCCAGGCCGAGCAGGTCAACCACGTCGCCGAGCGGCTGCTCGGCGCGCTTGAGGCCCCCTTCGTGATCCTCGGCATCGAGATCGAGCAACACGCGAGCGTCGGGGTCGCCATCTTTGACGCAGAGACCCCGACCGACGCCCCGATCATCGAGGAGGCCGACCTCGCCCTCTACGAGGCCAAGCGGCTCGGCCGGGGCCGCTACGCGGTCTTCTCCCCCGGCCTGCGCGAGCACTCCATGGGCCGATTCGAGCAGCTCCAGGAGTTGCGCCACGCCCTCAGCGACGGCCAGATCGTCATGCACTACCAGCCGATCGTGGACGCGACGGGCTCGCACGTCGTCGGCTTTGAGGCCCTGATGCGCTGGAACCACCCGAGGCGCGGCTGGGTCGGGCCCGCCGAGTTCCTCGGGCTCGCCGAGACGAGCGACCTCATCCGCGACCTCGGCGCCTTCGCACTGGCCGAGGCGACGCGCACGGCGAGCACCTGGTCCGACGCCGACGGCCCCTACGTCACCGTGAACCTCTCGGCGCGCCAGTTCTACGACGACGACCTCGTTGGCGTGGTCGACGCGGCGCTGCGCGCGAGCGGGCTCGCGGCGCCGCGACTCGTGCTCGAGGTCGCCGAACGGGTCGCGCTGCAGGATCCGAACCGGTCCGCCTCGATCATTGCCGCTCTCGCCGAGCTCGGCGTCGGCATGGCGATCGACCAGTTCGGCTCGGGTCTCTCCTCACTCGCCTACCTAATGAACCTGCACCTCCAGTTCGTCAAGATTGACCAATCCTTCGTGCGCCCGACCCACGGCATCGGCTACAACGACGCCCTCGTCGGCTTCATCGTCGCCCTCGGCGAGCAGCACGGCGTCTCGGTGGTCGCCGAGGGGGTGGAGACGATCGACCAG
>JAJZSX010000258.1 GCA_021849435.1 Actinomycetes bacterium
GCGAGGGCGAGAGCGACTTGGGTAGGGCCTGGGAGAACGTCATGGGCCCACAGTAGGGCGGGGCTGTCACGCGGGGTCGCGCCCGGCGGCTAAACCAGTGGCGTGACGACCGCGCCGAACCTCGTTCGTTCCACGCAGTGGGCGGGAACGCGCGCGGGCGATCCCGTGGTGGTCAACCTGCCGCGCGAACGGCGCCAGAGCTGGGTCTTCGTCGCCCACGTTGCCAACTCCGCCAACGGCGAGGAGTGGATCGAGGTGCGCGGGGGCCGCACCGGCGAGGCCAAGACCCGCTCGTTTCGCACGGATCTCATCTACGCGCGCGAGGCGATGAGAGGCTCACGCCTCGTCGGCCTGCCGCTCGTCGACGCCCCCCGGCTCGACCTCGTCTGAGCGGTTCGCGTCGATCGCGTTGGCTTTACGAGAGACGAGGATGAGCAGGCCCGGAATCGTCGCCACGAGCGAGAAGATGAGGAAGTACGCGCGTACACCGATCGACGAGGCGAGCGCGCCGGCGATCACCACACCGAGCGGCGCGACACCGAGCGAGACGAACCAGTCCACCGAGCTCACCCGACCGAGGAGTTCGGTGGGCACCTCCTTTTGCATCATGGTCTCCCAGATCACGTTGCCCATGATCATCATGGGAGTCATGATGAGAGCGACCACGAAGACTTCATAGACGTTTGTCGCGACCACGAGGATCAGAGCCGCCAGGGTTCCAACGCTCCAGTACGTCCACATCCGCCGGATCCGTCTGCGCGGCACCTTGAGATTCGAGGACACCAGTGCTCCGAGAGCTCCCGCCACTCCGGAAACGGCGAACGCGTAGCCTACGTAGACCCGCGACGTGTGCAGGTCGTGCAATAACAGATACGGAATCAGCACACTCATCGGCACGTAGACGAAGGCGTTGCCAATCGTGACCGCGCCAAGCGTGGTCCAGATCCAGGTGCGCGTTCGCACGAAGCGCAGACCCTCTCCGATGTCGCCAAGAATCGAATTATCGCCTGATCGCAAAGGACGCGGCGTGGGCTTCATCATGAAGAGCGCGGCGGCGCTCACCACGAACGTCGCGCAGTCAATGGTGATTGCCCATGTGATCGAATATCCCGCGATGATGCCGCCCACCGCCGGCCCCAACATGTTGCCCACCAGGTTGGTGGTGAGGGGCCGCAGCGAATTCATCGCCCCGAGTAGTCCTTCGGGAACGATCTCGGGGATCAGCGCTCCCATTGCCGGCGTGAAGAGAGAATCGAAGAGCCCAAAGAGGACCGCGAAGACAATTAGTTCCCAGTAGCGCAAGTAACCCGAAAGAATCAGTAGTGCGAGGACTCCGGTCAGAAGTGCGCGCCCGCTATCGGAGATCAGCATCAATATGCGTCGCGAGAAACGATCCACTATTGCACCGCCAACGAGGAGCATGCCGACGAAGGGGATCATCCTCGCCGCCACGAACCACGAGAGCATCAGGGCGCTGTGATGCGTGATCTGAAAGACCAGCAGCGTGAGGGCCACGAGCGCGACACCGTCGCCAAAGCCCGACACTGTTTGGCCCGTGACAAGTAACGTCGGCTCGCGATGGCGCAGCAGTTGTGCGAGGGCCAGTCTCTTTTCCACCCTTCGAACCTACGTGATGGCGGGCAGGTTCCTCCTGAAAACGGTCATCGTTAGATGAATGTTCACGATCCGACTCCGATGAAAGTCGTCCAAATTTGCGTCGCCGTAGAGTGGTAGGAAGCGTGCTTCAGAGAGGATCAGCGCAGGTGCTCGAGAAAGAACGAGTCGATGCGCTTCCACGCGTCGGCGGCTGACTCGGGTTCGGGTTTGACGCCGAGTACCCGCTGGAGCGGTTGGAGGACCCGCGGGCCGGCGTCGGCATCGTTGAGGAAGGAGTGTCCCGCCTTCGGATACTCCTTCACGTCGTGGACGACACCGGCTCGGCTCAACGCGCCGTCGAGCTTGGCGGCCGCCCCTCGCAGCGTCCAGTCATGCTTGCCGTAGGAGGCGACGATTGGACACGCCCCTTCGAAGACCGAATCGGCGTTCTTGGGCACCTGGCCGTAGTTGGCGGCCACCGCGTCGAAACCGGCTTTGGCACTCAGCAGTGCGAAGTTGCCGCCCATGCAAAATCCGAGAAGTCCGATCTTGCCCGTGCACTCACTCGAGGCCGAGAGCCAGGCTCGCCCCCGCTCGATGTCGAGAAAGGGCTTGCCCTCGCCCTTGAGAGAGGCGCGCATGATGGAAACGAGGCAGCACCGTGCGCCACCGTCGGAGTAGAGATCGAGGGCCAAGGTGAGAAAGCCAGCGTTCGCCAGTCGCTCGGCTTGGCGTCGCATGATGTCATCTAGCCCGTAGACCTCGTGGATCATCACGACGCCCGGCCACGGACCCTCTCCTGGCGGGCGCGCGAGGTATCCACGAAGCGGAGTCGCGTCATTGCCGCTGGACGAAAACTGCGTCAGATCGATGTCGGGCATGGGCCGAACCTAGCCGTGACGGACGGCTAATCGGTCCAACTCGTCAATGGCTAATGAGACGATTGGCGTGGCGACCGAGACCACATGGTGTGCGTCGATCCCGTCACCGTCATGTGGCGAACGGAAGTTGATGGATCAGCTCGGTTGAATATCCAGTTGGTCGCGTGACTGGCACCGGGTACCCAGCCGCTGACGGCTTCGGTGCCATTGTCCATCACGATGATGCCGAGGCTGATTCGGCCCTTGCTGTCAGTCGCCAGCACGGACCAGTGCTGTGTTACTCCGGGGCTTTGACCCGTCGTCTCCGCGGTCCACACTCCGCCCATCACGCTTCCGGCGTTTTGGTTCACGCTCAGCGGGCCGGCTTTGCGCGATGATTCGACGACGGATAGCGCCTCTTGAACGGAAGCGGGGATCGCCGTCAACGACGATCGTGGTGATGGTGTCGATGGCCCATTTCTCGCTGTGGCTTCGGTCGCTACGAGTGAAACGTTAACTATTGCGCCGATTGTCAGAACTCCAAAGAGTCGTTTCACACAAGGCCTCTGCTCGTGAGAGATGACGCAATTGCCGCGTCACTTGAAGGGTACGTCTCGTCGGCGCCTCGATCAAGTCCCCTCTTCTTCAGTCCCGTTTCCCTCGAGACTGGTCAGGCGATGCGCCGTCATGTCGAGTGTCGTTCAAGAATGGTAAAATTGAGGGAACTCAGTGTCGTTCTACTTTCAGAGACTCGATTTCAATTTCCGATCAGTCCACTGGCACCCCTGTGCGAGTATTTGACGATGCCGCCCTCAACCGTGGAGTCGCCAGGTGGGAGCGATCCACTCGTTGAGTGGTTGCGTGAGCGCCTCCGTGCGCCGCAGGACAACGTGACGTCGTCGGTGATTCCCTCGGGATTCGAGGCGTACGTGCGGATCCTTCACCCCGTGCAAGAAGGACACGGCGAGCCGTTGGTTCGCTGGGCGGATGTTGCACGCTGGAGCGGCGTGGCGCTCGTGCCATCAATTCAGTGGTGGGAAGTGGCACTTCCTGAAGTCACGCCCGACGCGGCACCACCCTGGAGGAGTCAAGGTCCTCGCGAAGGTTCGCTGTCGCACGCGGACACGATCGAGATGGTGGACGTTCTCTCTCGGCGCTCATCCGAACTCTGCCTCTTTGGCGTCTGGGAGGGCTACGGGGGCGGCGTCGCGGTCGAGGGCCCTGACGCCCAACTTCTCCCGCATCGGGTCGAGGAGGCACTGACCTTCGAGCTGCCGTGGCGATCGTACGAACTATTCGAAGGTCCCGTTGAGGGCGCCATGTGCTTTCACACGTCGAGGCATCAGTCGCCGAATCTCTGGTGGCCGCAGGATCGGTCCTGGTGCGTCGCCAGCGAGATCGACCTGCCCTGGACCTACGTCGCGGGTTCGCGGGAGCTCGTCAGCGACGTCCTCGCAAGTACTCGCCTCGAGGCGCTGGAGGCCTCGCCCGACGATCCGATCGGTAGGGCGTTACCGTCGTGGCTAGAAGGCCGCATTGGTCAAGCTATCGACGAGGTCATCGATGCAGGATCGACGGTGGTGGACCTTGCCCCTGGCACCGTGACGGCAACGTTGGTGCGACTCAGTAGGAGAAAGTCCGTTCTCGAGACGCGCTCGGAGCGAGTGGGAGGTTGGGGAGCGGCGAACGTGCCGATTGATACTCGAGATTCTGGCGTCATGCGACGCGACTTGAAAAGTGCATTCGAACGGGCGATCTTCAATCTCGTGCGGGCCTGACGAGGCAGCCTCGCCGGTTCCGGAGCCACCACATTTTCGAAGGTGGCTCGTCAATTCGAGTTGACCTGGACTTGTTCGGGCCACGGATTCTGCGGAGAGCGGGTGACGGGAATCGAACCCGCATGGCCAGCTTGGAAGGCTAGGTGGCGCTCAATTCT
>JAJZSX010000002.1 GCA_021849435.1 Actinomycetes bacterium
ACGGTTTTCGGTCCCGGATGCGTACGCGCGCGGGTCGGGCAGTGCTGAAAGCTCGTCGGGACAAGGGCCGTCACGACCTGACGGTGTGATCGATGCCCGATCGGGTTCGGACCCGACGGCAATTCGCACAATTCACAAACCCCGATGCCCGGGGTCGAAGTGGACCGTTGCGCGTTGTCTTCGTTGACGTACAACCCGATGGACGTGGATTGGCTGCCGCCTACGCCATTAGTCGAAAGGTCGGCAACGCCGTTGTGCGCAACCGTATTCGTCGCAGGCTTCGGGCCATTCTCGACGAAGTTGAACCTTCCGCCCGATCAGGAACATACCTGATCAAATGCGGAATTCAGACTGGAAGTCTTTCCTATGATCAACTCAGATCCCACCTCCACCAAGCACTTGAGCGAGCGCAACTCCTCGCCTAGTGCCGGTCTGGTCGCGAGGTTGCTGGCGCGCAGTATCACGACCTACCAGCGCTTGACCTCGGGACGACCATCGCCCTGTCGTTTCTACCCGTCATGTTCGAACTACGCCCTTGAGGCGATCACGGTCCATGGGGCATTGCGCGGCACGGGCCTGGCGTTACGACGGCTCGGTCGGTGTCGTCCACTCGGTCCACATGGCGTGGACCTCGTCCCAGAACCTCGGCCTAAGACAAGGAGCTCGAAGTAATGGCATCCCTCAAACACACGATCGGCTCGATTTTTCAGCCGATCTTCCACCTGTTCGGGTGGATGTTGGCCTTCCTCTACGGCCTAATCCCGAACTACGCCGTGGCAATCGCGTTGTTAACGATCGTGATCATGGGTGCGCTCACGCCGTTCACGGTCAAGAGCACGAAGTCGATGATGGCCATGCAGAAGCTGCAGCCTGAGATCAAAAAGCTGCAACAGAAGTACAAGGGGGCGGAAAACCGGCAAATCCTCAATGAAGAGTTGATGCGGCTCTATCGCGAGGAGGGTGCGAATCCCGTCGGCGGCTGCCTACCCGTTCTGCTACAGGCTCCATTTCTATTTATTTTGTATAGTGTTATTCGAGGTCTGACCAATGTCACACCGGCGGGTGTCGTCCAACCTCGCTATATCCCCACTTCGTCAAAGATGTACCACAATCTGATCGCGTCCCATGGTCAGATCAATGCCTTCGGGATGGACCTCAACCTCAAGCCGTTCAGTCACCACTCTTCGGTGGCGGCGATGATCCCCTTCTTCGTCTTGGTGGCACTGGCCGTTGGGCTTCAGTACTTCCAAATGGCGCAGATGAATAACCGAAACAAGAAGACCGGGCAAGCGATGCCGAGCCAGCAGCTGATGATGCAGCGCTTCCTCCCGGTGTTCTTCGCGTATTTCTACATCGTGATCCCAGCAGCGGTCGTGCTCTACATGATCGTCTCGACCATCATTCGAATCATTACCCAGGACCTGATGTTCCGGGCCGGTGTGTCAAATCCAAACAAAGAGAAGGAGCGGGCCATTCCGGCCGCTGGGAAAGCGGAGACTACCGAACCGGAAACGAAGACCGGCAAGGTCGAACCGAAACCCTCAACCATCAAGCCGCAGCAGCAGACCCGTTCGAGGTCGAAGCGTAAGAGAAAGGCGCGTTAGCCCATGGATTGGGTAGAGACAACTGGTAAATCAATCGACGAGGCCACGAATCGTGCACTCGCCCACCTCGGTGTCAACAAAGATGACGCCGAGGTCGAGATCCTGGAGGAACCGAAGACCGGGCTCTTTGGTCGGATAAAGGGTGAGGCCCGCGTGCGTGCGCGCATCCGTCCCACTGGACCGCGGCCGAAGCGAACTCGCCGTTCTGGCGGCGGTCGTGAAGAGCGCTCCCACGGTTCGGCACCACGGGGCGACAAGCGCCGTGGCCCGAAGTCTGCCGACGCCGCGGGGCGTAAGGATGTGGCATCCTCAAGCGCCGAGCGCGACGGTGTATCAAAAGAGAAGAAGGAAAAAGGCAGTCATGGGGAGAATCACCCCAAGAAGGCGCACAAAGACAAGGGGACCCCACGGGTCGAGAAAAGTCCGACGAAGGAGGACACAGTGGCCGAGGGAATCTCTCTAGCCGAGCAAGGTGCAATCGCGAAGGAGTTCCTTGTGGGACTCCTCGCATCAATGGGAATCACCGCGGAGGTGACGGTGAGCGAACTCGACGAGGAGACGGTCGAGTTTGCGGTGAACGCTAACCCCCCGACCGAGTTGGGTATTTTGGTCGGTCCGCGTGGGATGACGCTGCAGGCGTTGCAAGAGGTGACGCGGACGGTGGTGCAAGCCAAGAGCCCGGGTCGAACCGACCGGATTCTCGTTGATGTGGCGCAGTATCGAGAGCGCCGTGTAGCTGCTCTCGGTCGTTTCGCCCAGAAGGTCGCTCAAGAGGTGATCGAGACCAACGAAGAGCGGGCACTGGAGCCAATGTCCGCGGCAGACCGGAAGGCGATTCACGACTCGCTGAACGGACTCGACTCGGTTGTTACTCGGTCCGAGGGTGAAGAGCCCCGTCGCTTCGTGGTTATCGCTCCGGCACAGTAATACCCGTGACATCACAATGGTTGACCCGCGCCCTCGAGGAATCGAGGGCGCGAGGTTTTTTAGGACCTGGTTCCATTGAGCCGCAGATCCAGCACGCGAATGGCTTCGTCGTCGCGTGGCACTCACGTCGGTCCGAACTGCCCGCGACGATCCTTGACCTGGGGAGCGGTGGCGGCCTTCCCGGACTGGTACTCCTTGAGACCTGGGCTCGCCCAACCACGTTCCTGGACTCGATGGAGAAACGGACGAACTTTCTCCTAGAAGTACTGGAGTGGGACGACGTTCCCGATGGGGGCAGCGTGTGGAGGGGGCGCGCCGAGGAACTTGCCCGCGAGACGCGGGGCGACTCCCGGTTCAGCCTCGTCACGGCACGTTCATTCGGTCCACCTGCTGTGACGGCAGAGTGCGCAGTGCGATTTCTTGAGGTCGGAGGCTTGCTCATCGTCTCAGAACCACCAAACGGTGACGACCGGTGGAGTGATACCGGACTCGACCAGTTGGGGCTCGTTTCGCGGGGCTCGTTTCGCGACACGGCAGGATACAAAGTCATTGAGAAGATCCGCGCCACCCCCTTTCGTTTCCCTCGTTCGACAGGCACACCCGGGAAGAGTCCACTGTTCTAGGACCGGGGGTCACGAACGCACCGATGTGCAGATGATCCAAATGTTTCACGTGAAACACTCCAGCGGTGCTCCGCGTGATAATCCCAGCCCGTAGAGGGCTGACAGCAGTTCCCGACAATCGATACCTTAGGGGTGAAGCTACGGCTGTTGTCGTGGACTCGATTGTTTCACGTGAAACACACTGAACGAGTGGTGACAGTTCCATAGCGCGTCCCCATCCTGCAATACGGTTCGGTATGGCAAGTTGTATCGTCGGACGCCACCCTCGCGTTTCGTGACACACCGATTTAGCTGAATCGACTCAGTGTGCCGACGAGAGATGAGCATTTCGGACAAGCAACAAATGCTGGTCAGCGCTCGCTCGGGGAGGTTCGACCTCGTAGCACGGGTGTTCGAGATGGCTGCGTTAGTTTATGTCGGTGCGCCTCGCTGGTTCGCGTTCAGTTCGTTCGGTGCGTGCGTAACACTGCGTCACTGGGAGGTGGATCGGCAGTCTGTCTAGTGCCCCGTCTATAGGTAACTCTTCGTAGAAGTCGAACTATTCCGGCGGATAGTCCATTACAACCGCTAACCAAACCTGGGTCGTTGTTTGAGCATGGAAGAACGGGAAGCCATGGACTACGGGTCGTTTGCCGTGACGAGCGCTAACTTCAGGTGCCGACAAGGGTCCACGGCCCAAGCCCCAGCTGATTGACGTGGCCATAGTTGGGCGATACGAGCGCTCAGAAGAAGAATCGGTGACGTGGCCGCGATGTTTCACGTGAAACATCCCTACGAACCGTTAACACGCTCAATCGTACGGGTAGCACCATACGTGGTGGGCGGATCAGTAGCGAGGGTCAGCCAGAAGGACGCGAGGAGGGCCTGTATGGTGTGAGGCGCCCGTGTAGCGGACGAGCGGTCTAGGGCATTCACTAGTCGACGATGGGACTACGATGAGGCCAGGGCAGCGTCGGTCGGTGGGAACACCTGAAATGTCCGAACCATGTTTCACGTGAAACATCATCGAGGGTCACGCGGAGTGAATGCGCTACGAGACTGGGTGACACTGTCCGAATCCGAACCATAAACCCCAACACCCCGCATGGGATCGACCATGAGGGCACCTAGTCGCTCCGAGTGGGGTTTCCAGTGCGCGACACCCCCTTCGCCCGACATTGATCACTTGCCTGCATGGACGACGTGTGTACGGTGAACGCCAGCGGGATCCGTCCTGGGTCTACTGGCGCGCTGAGGTACCAGCCTCTGGGAGAGGAGATTTGTTCTTTACGTCGAGACCAGCCGCCATGGCCAAAGCGTGCAATGACTTGACCAGTCACTTGTTTTCGCTGTGTCAATACGGAACCATGAGCCAATGAAGATCGAGGACGGCTAAGGGACGCGTGGCTTCGGCGCGATGGCAGGGGATCAGCCCATAGTGAGACTCCCCCATGACTTGAACCGTCCGGGTCACGATTCTGACTCACTGATAACCGTGATCACGTCGATGAGCGACTGAGGGTCGACGCTCGTCGAATCAGGGTTCATGGCCGGGTTGTGGCTCTCATTCGCTCGCCTAGGAACTCCCATCGGCGCGGTACAAGACGATCGGAATGCTACCGGAAACCAGCTGCCCACGAGACGACATCACTGTCCTCGAACTCGATCGCGGATCCAGGCGCACGATCTTGTGTTGACACGGTCGTACTCGACCACCGCCGGGATGGCAATCGATGGAAGTTGGGATTGTGGTCCTCGTTAGTTGAGAGCTTGGGCGACGGAAAATCTTCTCGTCGTGATGGGTGGCCGAATGTTTCACGTGAAACATTCGCCGGTTGTGCGGTGAACTTCGAGGGTGGGACCGATCAGAATCTTCAGTGTTTTCCAGGTATTACTGGGCCGAATGCCGGAAGGTCATGAAGGTCGGTGTGGACTCACGAACGAGACATCGATGTTTCACGTGAAACATCGATACTTGACGACCTTCGAAAAACCGTGTTGAATGGCAGGGGACTTGACCGGTGTCGGGGGTCCGTAACGCGGGAAGAGGCTCATGGCGGACGACAATACGATGAGGATTTTCGCCGTAGCCAATCAGAAGGGTGGAGTCGGTAAGACCACCACGACCACATCGCTCGGCGCGGCACTCGCGCAGAGCGGCAAGCGGGTTCTTGTCGTCGATCTTGACCCTCAGGGTAACGCCACCACCGGCTTGGGAGTCGATGGACGTAAATTCGAGCGGTCGGTCTATGACGTACTGCTCAATGACGTGCCCATGGTGGACATCGTTGAGCCAACGGGATTCACGAATCTCTTCGTAGCCCCGGCCACACTGGATCTGGCTGGTGTTGAACAGGAGCTCACGTCAGTGATATCGCGAGAGCTGCGACTGAAGCGAGCCCTCGAGTCCGTGAATGGTGATTTCGACTACATCTTTATCGACTGTCCACCATCCCTCGGGCTCATCACGATCAACGCCTTCGCTGCAGCGACCGAGATTATGGTGCCGGTGCAAACGGAGTTCTACGCGCTGGAGGGCTTGACTCAGCTCCAGCGCATCGTCGACCTCGTACAGAAGAATCTGAATCCAACACTTCGAATCTCAAAGGTCATCTTGACGATGTACGACTCCCGTAATACCCTTTCGATAGATGTAGCAGCAGAGGTTCGGCGTCACTTTCCCGACGAGTTGTGCCGAACCGTTATCCCACGTACAGTCCGGTTGGCAGAGGCGCCATCGTTCGGACAGCCGATCACGTACTTCGACCCCAATTCGAAGGGCGCCAAGGCATATCGCGCATTAGCGGAGGAGATTATCAATGGCTAGGAAACCAGGTTTGGGTAAGGGCCTGGGCGCTCTCATCCCCGATGCACCTGACGTCGAAGTCGAGCAGGAAGAGGTCGAAGTCGGGGGGCCGCTACGGCGGATCTCGGTGACCGCGATTCGGCCCAATCAGTTTCAGCCGCGCAAGTCCTTCAATGACGACAGTCTTCAGTCGTTAGCGTCTTCAGTACGTGAGCTGGGGGTGCTCCAGCCGCTGATCGTTCGACCGGTTGAAGGTGAGTCCGGTGTCTTCGAATTGATCGCGGGGGAGCGGCGGTGGCGCGCCGCAGCCCTCGCTGGTCTTGAGACGGTGCCGGTTCTCGTACAGGACGACGTGAATGACCGGCTCTCACTCGAACAAGCCGTGGTTGAGAATCTCCACCGCGTCGATCTCCATCCACTGGAGGAGGCAGCGGCCTATCAGCAGTTGATTGACGAATTCGACCTCACCCACGAACAGGTGGCGCAACGGGTCGGCAAGAGTCGAGCGAATGTTACGAATACTTTACGACTCTTGCAGCTCGGTGAGGCCGCCCAGGCGGCCCTCGTGAATGGTGACCTGACAGCTGGACACGCTCGATCATTGCTCGCCATCTCCGACCCGAACGCCCAGGCCCTAATGGTGGCGCGTGTCGTCAAGAACGAGTTGTCGGTTCGAGCTACGGAGGAAGCAGTCAAGGCCTTCCTTGAGCCCAAGGTTGTCCCAGTCGACGAACCCACGCCTCGTGAAGTCTCGATGGCGCCTCGGCTGCGTCCAGTACCCGATGCCAGCGTCGCTGAACTCGAACACTTGCTGGAGGACTACCTAAATACACGGGTTCACGTCGACCTCAAGGGGAGGAACGGTCGAATCATTATAGATTTTGCTGATCTAGATGACCTAGAACGTCTGTATATCGTTATCTCACAAGCGAAGTAACCCTCAACGTTAAACCTAACGTTTTCGTTGAAGTTTTCCCCAACTTGTGGATGAAGTTGTGGTTTACTCTCATTCAGACTTCGAAAAAGCCTAAATTACCTTGTCCCAGCAGACTTATTCAGACTGACGTTGGCGCCTCGTTGTGGAGAACTTTTCTTACAAGCTCGTTCATGACAGCTGCGATCTCTACGACCTGGTCGTCATACGCACCGTGTTCCACCTGCAGCGTGGTCATGCGCGTCTCGCGTAAGACCGGCAACGCCATACCGGTCACTTCGACGCGAGGGAGGAGCTCCCTGCTCGCCAGTGCCGCCGCCAGGGCGCTGGCCAGTTGCTCGCCACGGCGTGAATGGGAACGATAACTGGCCCAGTAGTGGATGTGTATCCCCTGGATCTCACCGTTGAACTGGAACGATAGGACGATCGCCGCGTTGGCAGCGTTGGCGGCCGCGGCTATTTCCTCGGGGTTCGAACTCTCGAGTCGGATCAGGTTCCCCGACGTCCAGTCCCGAGTTACGGCGTCGGCGAGGGGGGTCGATCCGGCGACCATCACCAGGTCCGAGGGCAGTTCATTGAACCCCGCCCGGTCGCGGGCCTCGGTGACGAGGTTGCGATCCGCCATGATCGAAGTCATGCGCCAGAGCTCGAGTAGGGTGGCGCGCGTCAGCACGCCGGTCGGCTCGAGGGCGCGATTGCGCTGGAAGTCAATGATTGCACCGTCGAGGAGGGTACCGAAGATCCCGTCGATTCGTCCCGGGTCGAACCCGAGTTGGGCGAGGCGGATCTGTAGCTCAGCGACGTCGTCACCGCGTTGGAAGGGACGGGTGAGATAGAGCAGTCGATCACCGAGGTGCCAGCCAGCCTCGACGAGCCGTGACCAGGTCGTTGCGTCCACGTCGCCCGTAATGGGTAGTCCACGCGCCCGCTGGAATGCTTCGACCATGGCGGCGGTCGCGTCCCCGAAGACCTCGTTGTCATCGAAGGGTACGGCGTAGCCCAGCCGTTGGAGCCGGTTGTGTAAGTCACGGACTGACTGGCCCGTGTCACCGCGTTTAATCGAGGTGGTTATCAGGGTCGTTAGAGGGACGCGGTGATCTCGTGAAGGAGGGCGCCCTTCGGTTTAGCCCCTACGATTCGTGCGACGACCTGACCATCCTTGAAGAGCAGCAGGGTCGGAATGCTCATGACGGAGAACTTGGTGGCGGTAGCGACGTTGACGTCGACGTCGAGCTTGCCGATCGTGAACTTGTCGGCCTGCTCGGTCGAGAACTCCTCGAGGATCGGGGCGATCATGCGGCACGGACCACACCACTCCGCCCAGAAATCAACGAGGATCGGCTTCTCCACCGAACCAATCACTTCGTCGAAGGTGGCGTCAGTGAGAATCGTAATCGGGCTTGTCATTGCTACCTCCCAGTGACACCCGGTGGCGTCGTGGCGACCACCTTACCCCGCGCGGTCAAATTTCTAACCGCTGGGTAGACGGTCCTTGTGGTTCGAGGCGAACGATCGGACCCTCAACCGCCCAGTGCCTCGAGCCACCGTTCTGCGTCGATGGCGGCGATGCACCCCGACCCGGCTGACGTAATCGCTTGGCGGTACTCGTCGTCTTGGACGTCACCCGCCGCGAACAGCCCGTCGATGTTGGTGTAGGAACCGACACCAGTTCGTACGTAACCGTTGTCGTGGAGTTCGACCTGTCCACGGACGAGCTGGGTGTTCGGTACGTGGCCGATCGCGACGAACACGCCCGTCACGTCGATGGTGCGCTCCTCCCCGGTCACCGTATCCGCGACACGGAGTCCGGCGACCTTGTCGTCGCCTACGACTTCGAGGACCTTCGTGTTCCACGCGAAACGAATCTTCTCGTTCGCGAAGGCGCGTTCCTGCATGATCTTGGAGGCGCGAAGCGAATCGCGACGATGCACGATGGTCACGCTCGACGCGAAGCGAGTGAGGAAGGTGGCCTCCTCGATCGCGGAGTCACCACCACCGATGACCGCGATGTCGTGACCCCGGAAGAAGAAGCCGTCACACGTGGCGCAGGTGGACACACCATGGCTGAGAAGTCGGGCTTCACCAGGTACATCGAGCATCAGCGACTGTGCGCCCGTCGCCAAGATCACGGTGTCGGCGGTGATGCTCGGCTCATCGTCGCCCGAGAGCCACGCACGAAACGGACGGCCACCGACGTCGAGTCGCTGCACTTTGTCTACACGAAGGTCAGACCCGAAGCGCTCGGCCTGGGCGCGCATGTTCGCCATCAACTCCGGTCCGGTTATGCCCTCAGGGAAGCCGGGGAAGTTCTCGATGTCGGTGGTGAGCATCAACTGGCCACCGGGTTGGTCAGAGGTCGAGGACGGCTCGCCCTCGATGACGATGGGCGCCAGCTGCGCACGCGCCGTATAGATCGCGGCGGTGAGACCTGCGGGGCCCGATCCGATGATGAGGACACGGGTGTGTTCAGTCATGTTGATTCTTTCGTTGGGGTAAGGGTTGACGTCGACGCCAGATGACGAGACCGGCACCGAGGGAGAGCACACCGACGAGGGCGTAACTCAGCCAGACGTGATTGGCGAAGAGGTAGACGTTGAAGAGTCGGATGATACCGATGATCAGCACGCTCACGAGCACGAGGCCGACGAGCAAGAGCACGAAGATGAAGGCGAGGGTGCGTCCGGCGAGCAAGATTGGTCGCAGAACCTTGTCGTGGACAATGTCGAGCGCGTGATCGAGGGATCCGAGCGCGCGGTCGACGAGGTCAGGTTCGTGGTCTGGGGTGGGGCTCGTCTCGCTCACACTACGAACATAGTGGTCCGAAAGACTCAAGCCTTAATCCAGCAGGCCGCGATGATTCTCGGCCCGCCGTGGGTTCCAACGACGGGCCCGACGTCTGAGACGATGAGGGCGTGCTCGGTCGACATCGTGGACACCAACGCGACCAATTGGTCGACGTCACTCGCGTCGCCATGAACGATTGAGAGTCGTTCGAACGGGGCGTTGGCGCTGACCACTGACGCGACCGCGGCGAGGGCCTTAGCCCGTGTGCGTTGGCGGCCCGCTTCGGCGACGACGCCGTCCTTCAGGGCGAGGAGTGGCTTAATCGAAAGGACCTGACCGAGTAACGCACGAGCTCCACCAACACGACCCCCTTTGACCAGGTGTTCGAGGGTATCCAGCGTGCCGCAGATGCCCACGCGACCGAGCAGGTCATGTGCACGCGCTTCCAGTCTGTCGAGGTCGGCCCCGGTCGCGGCGAGCTCGGCGAGGTCAATCGCCATCAGTCCGACGGCCATCGACACCGCTTTGGTGTCGATCACGCGCACGGGTATTCGATCCGCGACCGCTTCGCCGGCCAGCGTGGCGGACTGATGCGTCGCTGAGAGCGCGGCCGAGATCGCGAGAACGAGAACGCCGTCGTAACCGTTCGCCAGCGCTGCCTCGTAGGTCGTCTGGAACGAGCCGGGGGAGGGGGCCGCGGTTTCGGGGAGGACCTTGGACTCTTTGCACTTGGCCCAAAATTGTGATGGGGATAGGTCGGATCGATCGGTGAACTCGTCGTCCCCGAAGCGGATCGTTAGCGGTACCACGTCGACACCGAGCCGTTGGGCGACGTCGTCGGGGAGGTCACTGCCGCTGTCACAGACCACACGGATTCGAGCCATTCGTCCCCCTCACGTCTTGCCGACTGTCAGCCTTGCACGTTCGACGGCCGTCGGCCAGCGCGGCGCTGGCCGAGTGCCACGACCACGACGTAGGCGACGATTCCGACCACGAACGCACTCGCGAACCGCACGATTAGGCCGAGACCGACGTTCGCGCTCGACGCGGCGTACGTCGCGGCCATGGTGACGCCGGCGACGAGGGACGCGACGGTGCTGCGGCGAACGTGAATCGACCAGATCGTCGAAGTGATCGAGACGTGATGTCTCGAGAGCGTGAACAACGCCGCAACCGCGGCGACCGTGTAGGCGATGGAGACGCTCGAGGTGAGCGCGGCGATCGAGTGACGTCCGAACACGAGGGCCAAGACGATGTTGAGACCGTTCTGGAAGAGATAGAGCACGAAGACCTCGCGGGCGCGCTGCATCGCCTGGAGGCCGCGAACGCAGAGCATGTACACGGTGAAGCCCGGCATGCCGGCCGCGAGCACCGCGAGCACGGTCCCCGCGGCGAGCGTGTGCGTGGCGTTGACGTGGTTGAGCACGGCGACGAGTGGTTGGCTGAGGATGATGAACCCAATGGTGCACGGCACGATGATCACCAGTGATTGGCGCAGGCCGAATCGCAATCGCTCGCTGAAGCCGGTGTAGTCCTCATCGGTTGCCATGCGGGACAACTGGGGCGCGAGTGAGCTCAGTACCGAGACCACGATCACCGCGTAAGGGATCAGGAAGAACGACCACCCGTAGGTGTAGGCGCTGACCGGGCCATTGCCGCCGACGCCGAAGGCGAGCGCGAGTATGACGTAGAGCGACGCCTGATTCGCGACGACGACGAGCAGGGTCCACCCACCCAGTCGCGCGATGGCGTGGAGCGCGGGGTCGTGACGGTCGAACCGGGGGGCGACGCGCCAGAGGTCGCTGCGCGCGAGCGAGGGGAGCAGGAAGACGAACTGAACGGCGACGCCGAGGGTGGTCCCGAGCCCGAGCCAGAGCAAGTCGTGCGATCCGGGCAGTTGTGCGAGCACAGGTGTCGGATCGACGAGGTGGAACCAGATCAGCACCGCGACGGCGATCACGTTGTTCGCTACCGGTACCCACGCGGGGGCGCCGAAGCGGTGGCGCACGTTGAGCAGGGCCGTGGCGAGTCCGATGAGGCCGTAGAAGAAGATCTGGGGGACGAACCAGCGCAGCAGTTCCGTCGCCACACGGCGCTGATTCTCGAGCAGCGTCGCCGCGTGGCCCGAGTCGAGTTGGTGCAGGGCGGTGAAGCCGTCGATGATCCACGGGGCGGCGATCCAGGCGAGAGCCGATCCGATGATGAGGGCGATGACCGAAGCCGTGAGCACCGTGGAGATCGAATGCCAGGCCTTGCGCTCACCGTCGACGGCGAGACGTTCGACGAACACGGGGATGTAGGTCGCAATCATGATCCCGCCGAGGACGAGGTCGAAGAGCATGTTGGGAATCGTGTTGGCGAGGTTGAAGGCGTCCGCGAGCGGGGTAAACCCGAGCACCCAAACGAGGACGAAGACCCGAAGCAGTCCCGTCAGTCGGGAGGCGAGCGTGCCGCTCGCCATCGACAGCACGCGTGAGGAGTGGCTCGACGTGATACTCATCGAGCGTGACGTCCCTTCGATCGGCGACGATACGTCTGCCACCACCACGCCCCGATCACCAAGAGTGAGGCCAGTGTTAACAGGTATCCGACCACCGACGAACCGGCGATACGTACCTGAATGGCCGCGTGGGCGAGCAGCACCTGTTGATCAGGCGTTGTCACGTTCACCTGCAAGGTGAGGCTGCTGCCGCGGTGGCTCACGGTGGGCACGCGTACAGAGGTCGTGGGTGCACCGAGGGTCACTACCACGTTGGACCCCTTCGGGAAGTCCAGCTGGTTCGTCAGGAGGTGCACCACCGCGGTGATCGTGTATGGGGCGGTGCTATGCAATGTGATCGGTAGCGCGGTCCCGGGGCCTGCGAGGGTGATGGCACTCGGGTCGACAGTGAACTGGTTCAACTGCGCGTTGAGGTCCGCCGTGGCCGCGTTGATCGCACTCTGGCGCGCCGACGCGCTCCCGACGGTCTCGGCGCGCGCGGTCGTGACCCGAAGCGCGAAGGCGACCGCGTGATCGGTGATGGCTTGGCTGAAGGAGTTGACCTGGGCCGCGAGTGCGGTGAGTGTGGCGACGTTCTTCGCACTCCAGTGGGAGGGTGCGACCGTGAGCAGTGTCCGGGTGGATGGTGCACCATCGGAGCCGACCAATGAGGAGGTGAACGAGGGGACCAGGCTGCTCGCCACGACGAACGGATCGGCGGTGAGGCCCGCGGCGACCTGGTTGAAGAACGGAATCGACGTCATCGTGGCCGGGACCGTGACGATCACCGATCGGCTGGCGGGTGCGTTGGGCGCCTCGAAGTGCAAGAAGGCGAGGGTGGCCAACATGATGGCGGCCCGACGGCCGGGCTCGATTGCTCCGTCGACCGCGAGCGCCGAGAGTGGTTGGTCGTCGGCCAGCGCGATGGGTGACCCGCCACCGGTGATGTGAAAGGGGGAGCCCCAGGTCAGGGTCGAGGAGGGTTCGATCGTGAGCCGGCTCTCGGGGACGATGACGTTGGACACGCCGGCCTCACCGAGGGCGGCGACCGTCGCGGCCGAGGGTTCGCCGTTAAGCAGGACGGGCCCGTCGAGGTATCGCCCGGTTATGGCCCCGACGAGCTGACCGGCCATGTTGAGTTGGGACTTCACCTCGGCACCGAGGCCGTTCGCCGCGAGCCCGGCGAAGTCCACCTGCTGGGGTGGGGCGTCGATGATGCGGTGGAGTGGACTGGCGACCGCTTGATTGAGCGCGCTACGCCACGCCGCACCGTGCGTCCCGGCCTCGTAGGCGCTCAAGAGCGTCTCGTAGTTGGCACTGACCGTGAGTGGCATCGTCGGGCGTCGACTGATCGCCGTGAGCACGGCAGCGGTGCGAACGGACTTGGACCACGTCCCCGCGCCCAAGGTCGTGATCCAGGAGAACTGCAGCGGACTCGCGACGGATGCGGTCTGGATCGCGACGAGGGACCACGACACCGTCGTGGTCCCGTGGGCGCTCACGGCGTAACGCAGCGGGTAGACGCCGTCACAGGTCGCACCGCGACACGCGAGTCGTAACCGCGGCAGTGGGCCGCACCGGCCTCGACTCGTGAGTGGGCGTCCCGTGAAGAAGATGACCGTGACGCTGCTCGTGCGCGACGCCGTGCAATCGGGTTCGAACGAACCGGTCGACGAGGAGGCGGGTCCCGTGACCCCAGTACCCGAGATGATTGGCGCGATCTGCGATCGCATGACGATTCGCGGGTAGAGCGCGAGAGCCGCCTTCGTCGTATCGCTCGGGTGGTTGAAGGCCATCGTGATGACGATCCTGGCGGTACCCGACGACGACATCACCGCGGTAGCGTCCTGGTGCTCGACGCTGAAGACCGGCGTCGTCGTAGCGCCCGAGGCCGAAGGCCACGTGATCGTCGCGAGGCCGAGGAGTACCACGCTGAGCGCCCGCCACCAGGTCGAAAAACGGTGGAACATGCAGACCCAGGCTACCGTCGCCCGTGTCGGGCCACTGGCCCAACTACCGTTGTGGCGAGTGTTGTCCATGGAGCAAGCCCACGAACGGTTGGTCGAGCTAGCCGATTTAGCGCGACCCCTCGCGCGCGTCTTCGCCGACGAGGGGTTCTCCCTGTACGCCGTCGGCGGGTCGGTTCGCGACGCCTTGCTCGGTGAGCCACGTCGCGAGGACTTCGAGATCGACTTCACGACCAACGCCCGACCCGATGACGTGGCGCGCATCATGGCGCCGGTGTGCACGACGCTCTGGGAGCAGGGGCGGGCCTTCGGGACGCTCGGGGGCGTGATACGAGCCAACGGCGTCAAAGCCGAGGTCACCACGTTCCGCTCCGAGGCCTACGTCGATCATTCGCGCAAACCGTCGGTGGAGTGGGGTGATTCGCTCGAAGTGGACTTGAGTCGGCGCGACTTCACTATTAACGCCCTGGCACTCGACGTCATCGCGCTGGCTGACGAGACCCCGGGGGTTCAGACGCTCTTCGACTACCACCAAGGATTCATCGACCTCTTCGAGCGGCGACTTCGAACGCCAACGGATCCCGTCCGGCTCTTCCAGGACGACCCGTTGCGAATGCTTCGGGCCGCGCGTTTCGCCGCGCGTTTCGACCTGTCGATCGAACCGGCCGTCGAAGCGGCCGCGACGGAGATGGCCGAGTCGCTGCGCAAGGTCTCGGTGGAGCGGGTGCGTGGCGAACTCGACCTGCTGCTCATGACGACGCGACCGTCGATCGGACTGGACTTCATCGTGCGAACCGGGCTGTCGGACCAGTTCTTCCCTGAGCTGGCGATGTTGCAACTCGAGCAGGACCCGATCCACCAGCACAAAGACGTGCTCAAGCACACGTGGGCGGTGGTCGACAAGACGTCGGCGAACCTCACCCTTCGCCTCGCGGCGTTGTTCCACGACATCGGCAAGCCCCGCACAAGGGCCATCTCGGATGACGGGGTCACCTTCCGATTCCACGAGATCGTGGGCGCGAAGATGACGCGCAAGCGGATGGCGGCGCTGAAGTACCCCCAAACGATGATCGACGACGTGAGCATGCTGGTTGAGCTCCATCTGCGTTTCCACACCTACAAGATGGGCTGGAGCGACCGCGCGGTTCGCCGGTACGTCCGAGACGCGGGACACCTGCTGAATGAGCTCAACGAACTGACGCGCTGTGACGCGACGACGCGCAACGCTCGCAAAGCCGCGACCTTCGCGAAGCGGATGGACGAGTTGGAGGTCCGCATCGAAGAGGTCCGCGCCAATGAGGACCTGAGTCGACTGCGTCCCGCGCTCGACGGTGTCGCGGTGATGGAATTGCTGCACGTCGCCCCGGGTCCGGTGGTCGGCAAAGCGCTCGACTTCTTGATGGAGATCCGCCTCGACGAGGGCGAGATCTCCCCGGAGGACGCAGTGCAGCGACTCGCGGCCTGGTGGGCGCAACAGCACACCACATGACAAAGCCCCGCCACCCAATCGGGTGACGGGGCTTTGCGCAGCGGCCTACGGCCAGACGGGGTTCTCGACGCCGTCGTTCGCGAACGCGTCGACCATGTCGTGGGCGACGTCGTCGTGGAACTGCACCGGTGGCGACTTCATGAAGTAGGCCGAAGGCCCGATGACCGGTCCGCCGATGCCGCGGTCGAGGGCAATCTTGGCGCAACGTACTGCGTCGATGATCACGCCAGCCGAGTTGGGCGAGTCCCACACCTCGAGCTTGAGTTCGAGGTTGAGTGGCACGTCGCCGAAGTTACGACCCTCCATACGGATGTAGGCCCACTTGCGGTCGAGCAGCCACGGGACGTGGTCGCTCGGGCCGATGTGGATGTTCTCGGGCTCGAGGTGGCTGCTCTCCAACTGGGAGGTGACGGACTGGGTCTTGGAGAT
Source organism: Actinomycetes bacterium (assembly GCA_021849435.1). Next base: position 16,022 of record JAJZSX010000002.1, read on the forward strand.
CTTCTTGGACTCCAGCCGCTCACGGTCGAGCATGTTCTTGAAGTCCATGTTGCCGCCGACGTTCAACTGGTAGGTGCGGTCCAGGGTCAAACCACGGTCCTCGAAGAGTCGCGACAGGATGCGGTGGACGATGGTCGCTCCGACCTGGCTCTTGATGTCGTCGCCGATGATCGGGACACCCGCATCGGCGAACTTCTTCGCCCAGACGGGGTCTGAGGCGATGAAGACGGGGATGGCGTTCACGAAGGCCACGCCAGCGTCAATCGCGGCTTGGGCGTAGAAGCGCTGGGCCTCTTCGGAGCCGACGGGGAGGTAGGAGACCAGCACCTGAGCGCCGGAATCACGCAGGGCCTGGACGACGTCAACGGCCTCGGCCGGTGACTCCTCGATGACCTCGCGGTAGTACTTGTTGAGGCCGTCCAATGTCGGGCCCCGCTGCACCGTGACGCCGAGTGACGGCACGGTCGCGAACTTGATCGTGTTGTTTTGCCCGCCGTCGATCGCCTTGCCGAGGTCGTTGCCGACCTTGGACGCATCAACGTCGAAGGCGAGGACGAACTCGAGGTCGCTCACGTGGTAACCGCCCAGCACGACGTGCATGAGACCGGGGACGTCGTCGCCCGCCTTGGCGTCCTTGTAGTACGTCACGCCTTGAATGAGTGAACTAGCGCAGTTTCCAACGCCAGCGATCGCCACACGAATCTTCTCCATGGCGCTCCTTTCTGCTTCTTCTCTCACTTCGCGTCTTGCGCGAAGCTGTTGTGGTTACTGCGTTCGGTGGTCAACAGGCTGTCGATCCACGCGAGGTCCAACTCCACCGCCTGCGCGGCGTGTTCCATCACACTGCGCGCATACGAGTCGAGTTCGGTGTTCGCCGCGCCGGCGCGGACCTCGGCCAGGCGCGACACGAGGTCCGCGCGACGGCGCTCGAGGAGCGCGACGCGCAACGTTGGGGTGAGGTACTTCGCCAGCGCCATGCGCATCGTGAAGTTCTTGCCGTCGTCCATCGTGGTCGGGTCGGCGAGGAGTTCGGCGAACTCCTGACGTCCACGGTCGGTGATCCGGTAGACCTTGCGGCCGCGACGACCGATGCCCGAGGTTGCACGAAGTGCGCGTAACGACGCCCGTTCACCCGAGAGCGAACCAGTCGAGAGTGCGCCGAAGCGCGACTCGGTCGGGGCCACCGCTTCGACGCTGCCGTGACGCTCCAGGCGGGCGAGGGCTGGGTAGATCGACCCGAAGGACACGTTGGCCGAGACACCGAGCCGCTCGCGTAGTTGCGAGCGGATCTCATAGCCGTGATGATCACGGTCCATGAGCAGTCCCAAGATGGCGATGTCCAACATGCGACTCATCATATCAATTCGATATATCGAACGTGACGTTCGGTGGCGGGACATGGGTGGCGGGGCGTTGTAGTCTCGCCCAATGGATCGCACGCTGCGCACCACGTCGGCCGATGGAGCCGTCGTTGAGTTCGGGCTCGTACGTCACGCGCTGCTCGAGAAGCTGGCCGCGGGGCTGTTGCGCCCCGAGGATGTGTGCGATGCGCACCCCGAACTGTTGCGTGCGGCGCGAAACATCGGCCGTGGAAGCGGCGAGCAGTGTCCGGTCTGTCACGACGGACCGCTCGTCGAGGTGACCTACGTCTTCGGTGCCCGACTTCCCGCGGGGGGCACGTGTCCGACGTCGCGCGCCGAGTTGGCCAAGCTCGAGCGACGTGACGAACCGGTCCAGTGCTACGCCGTGGAGGTCTGCGTCGCGTGCCACTTCCACCATCTGGCGCGACGATGGGGCGCTGGAGGACGGACTCGCCGCGCTGTTCGGGGCCGTGCGTAGAGTCGAAGCATGAGCTTGAGCGCGTTAACCCTCCGGACTCGTAAACGCCGTCACGGTGCCGAGCCAATCGTTATGGTCACGGCGTACGACGAACCGGGTGCCCGCTACGTCGACGCTGCGGGCGTCGACATGATTCTCGTGGGTGATTCGCTCGCGAACGTGGTCCTCGGTCAGGCCGACACCTTGCACGTGACTGTTGAGGACATGGTCCACCACGTCGCAGCGGTCGCCGCGGCGCACCCCGCCGCCCACGTCGTCGCCGACATGCCGTGGCTGAGCTACCACGTTGGTGAGGCCGAGGCTGTGCGCAACGGCGCCGCTCTGGTTCGGGCGGGGGCCGAGAGCCTCAAGCTCGAAGGTGGCCGTAATCGAGTGAGCGTGGTGCGCGCACTGCATGACGCCGAGATCCCCGTCATGGGTCATCTCGGTCTGACGCCTCAGAGCGTGCTCGCCTTCGGCGGGTTCAAGGTCCAGTCAAAGACTCGTGAGGCGGCCAAGGTCCTAGTCGACGAGGCGCTGGCGCTCCAGGACGCGGGCGTCTACGCCATTGTGATCGAGGCCGTCCCCGCCGTGGTCGGGACGATGGTGACCGAGGCGCTCGACGTGCCCACGATCGGGATCGGTGCCGGACCGGACACGGACGGACAGGTGCTCGTCTTCCACGATCTGCTCGGTCTGTCCAACCGCAAGCCCGCGAAGTTCGTTCGCCAGTACGCCGACCTCGGTTCGGCGATCACGGAGGCCGTCTCGCGATACCGCGACGACGTGCGCGCGGGGACATTCCCCGACGATTCCGAGGTCTACCCGACCCCCGCAGGATGGCTCGACTAGCCAAAATCGGCCTCCTGGGCTAGACTCATCGGTCCCATCGGTGATGGGAATGAACCCTGCTGCGTTTTCCGCGCAGCCCGGCACGCCGGACCACAGGGAAAGGAAGTGGCCATGAGGCCGTATGAAACAATGATTGTGTTCGACACGACCGTCGACGCACAGTTGATCCAGGTAGCGCTCGACCGCGCACTCGAGACGATCCGTACGAATGGTGGAACCCCGGGAACCATCGACCGTTGGGGTAAGCGCCCATTGGCGTACGAGATCAAGAAGCGCAAAGAGGGTTATTACGTGCTCGTTGAGTTCGCCGGAGAATCGACGACCGTCGACGAGTTGCACCGGATCCTGACCCTGTCCGATGAAGTGCTGCGCTTCAAGATTCTTCGTCGAATCGAGCGGACCACTCGTCGCGTTCCCGCGACGGCCCCGGCCCGCTCCGAGGAAGTGTAAGGAGAGCAGATGCCTGACAACACCATCACGATCGTGGGAAACATCACCCGCGACCCAGAGTTGAAGTTCCTCAACAGCGGCCAGGCGGCAGTCCGTCTGTCGGTCGCGGTGAACCGGCGCTGGCAGAATCGCCAGACCCAGGAATGGGAAGAACGCGTCTCGTACTTCGAGGTGACCGGCTACGGGCCGATGGCCGAGAACGTGGCGAACTCGCTGGCCAAGGGAACGCGCGTGGTCGTCACGGGCCGCCTGGAACAGCGCAGCTGGGAGACTGAGAACGGCGACAAGCGTTCGATCGTCGAGATCAACGCCGACGAGATCGCCCCGTCGCTCCGCTTCGCCACCGCGGTGGTCACCAAGACGCCGCGACCCGACGCGCCGTTTCGCGACGCCGAACGCCCAGCAACGCCCCGACCCAACGAACCCACCACGTACGCCTACGACGAGGAGCCCTTCTAATGCCACGTATCAATAACCCCAAGCCGCCGAAGCGCGCGCCGAAGATCGACACCCGCCGCGGCGTCAAGAAGAAGCCCTGCGCCTTCTGCCAACACGGTGTGGGTACGGTCGACTACAAGGACCTGGCCCAACTACGCAAGTACATCTCGGATCGCGGCAAGATCCGCGGTCGCCGGGTCTCAGGCAACTGCCAGCAGCACCAGCGCGACGTCACCGACGCGATCAAGACCGCCCGTGAGTTGGCGTTGCTTCCCTACACCCAGCGCACCGTGACCGAGCGTCGCGGGGGCCGCGGCCGCGACGATCGCGGACCGCGTGGACCCCGTCCCGACCGCGAAGCGGCGGTGGCTGAGGTCGAGGCCGAGACCCCGGAGGTCAGTGTCGACGACGCGATGCTCGAGGACGCGAGCGAAGCGGCGGCGGTGTTCATGGCAGCCGAGGAGGTGGGCGAATGAAGATCCTGTTGCGCAGTGATGTTGAGGGGCTTGGACGCCGCGGCGACATCGTCGACGTGAAGACCGGCTACGCGCGGAACTACCTGCTCCCGACGGGTGCGGCGCTCGCCGCCACCGACACGATGGAGCTCCAGGCCGCGTCGATGCGCAAGAAGCGTGATCTGCGCGACGCGCAGAGCCGTGATGCGGCGATGACCCAGCGTTCCGTGATCGAGGCTGCGACGGTTACCGTGGCGGCGCGCGCGGGCACCAACGGTCGCCTGTTCGGCTCGGTAACCGAGGCCGACATCGTCAACGCCCTGCGAACGGCGACGGGGATCTCCCTCGACCGCACTGCGATCCACATGGCTGAGCACCTCAAAGAGGTCGGTTCGGCGACGGCCAGTGCCACGCTGTTCGAAGGTGTCGAGGCCACGATCACCGTCGAGGTGGTCGCTAAGTAACACCGATTATCGAGTGATGACGACGCGCCGGGTTCTGCCCGGCGCGTTGTCACGTCGCTGGCGTGTCACAGGGCTGGGGCACGCTGTTGTCGTGAGGTTAGACACAGGATTTTCCCCACGTTGTTGTTCTTGCGCTGCACAGGCGCTGTCGGCGACCGTTGATGTCTTATGACGCAACTTGAATCGGACCGTGGTCGGACGCTGACGGGCGGTGGCCGGGTACCCCCGAGCGCCCTCGAAGCGGAGGAGTCGCTCATCGGCGCGATGCTCCTGTCACCCGAGGCGGTGAGCATCGCCTACGAGACGGTGAGCGCCGAGGACTTCTATCGTCCACTGCACGGGCAGATCTTCACTGCGATCGTCGCGCTCGTAAACGCCGCCGAGCCGGTCGACTACGTGACGGTTCAGGCGAAGCTGCAAGAGCACGGTGCCGCGGCGGTCGAGCTCGCGGTCCTGTCATCGCTCCAACTCAACACGCCCTCGGCCGCGAACGCCCAGCACTACGCCGAGATCGTTCGCGACAAGGCCCAGCAACGGCGCCTGATCGCCGTGGCCGGCGAGGTGGTGGATGACGCCTATCGCCCGACCGATGACGTGTCCGGATTGATCGACGAGGCCGAGCGCAAGATCAACGCGATCGCCGACAACCGCCGGATCGACTCGGTCTCCTTGCTCCAGGGGCTCTTGCTCGAAGAGGCCAACATCCTCGAGACCCGTGGCGAGACCCGGGGTCAGCTCAACGGGTTGGAGACGGGTTATCGCTCGTTGGATCTCGTGCTCCAGGGTCTCCAGCCCACCAGCCTCACCATTGTGGGCGCCCGACCAGGTACCGGAAAGACGGCCTTCGCCCTGGGCACACTCGTGCACGTCGGGGCCGTCGTCGGTCGCCCCGCGCTCTATTTCTCGCTCGAGATGAGCCGACAGGAGTTGGCCGAGCGGATCCTCGCGTCCACGGCGCGGATCGACTCGTCCAAGCTGCGAACCGGCGACCTCAACGACAACGACTGGCGAATCGCCCACGAGGCGTTCAGTTTCCTCGCTCCGGCCAAGATCTTCATCGACGACAACCCGTCGCTGACGGTGATGGACGTGCGGGCCCGCGCCCGGCGAATCAAGCAGCAGCAGGGTGACCTCGGGGTGGTAATCGTCGACTACATCCAGCTCATGAGCTCGCGTTCGCGCGCCGAGAACCGTCAGGTGGAGGTGTCCGAAATGAGTCGGTCCCTGAAGATCCTCGCCCGCGAGCTCCAGTGCCCGGTGATCGCCCTCTCCCAGCTGTCGCGAAAACTCGAGGATCGCGCCGACAAGCGGCCCATCATGTCGGACCTTCGTGAGTCCGGTTCGCTCGAGCAGGACGCCGACGTCGTGCTCTTCCTCTTCCGGCCTGAGCAGTACGGCGACGTCTCCAACGACAAGAAGGCCGACGCCGAGGTGATCGTGGGCAAGAACCGTAACGGTCCGACCCGTAGCGCCCACCTGACCTGGCGAGGCGAGTTCGCGCGCTTCGACAACGTCGCCGAGGCTCGCGACTTCTAGACACCGTAGGGCCTGGCACGGCAGTCCCGTGGCAATACGAAGCGTGGGACCGTGATTTCACGCTAGTGACACGGCGCGCGTCCGAACAGAATTATTACTGGCCGAATCGCGAGGAGGTGCCGATGTCGAGTCGCGTAGTCAACCCCACGACGTCAACCCGTTGGCGGAGCCGGATAATGACGGACGTCACGACGACACCGCTCGAGGTGCGCCGGCGCACGCTCCAGATCGCCCTCGGCGTCATCTGGCTTGTTGACGCCGCCCTCCAGTTCCAGCCCTTCATGTTCACCAAGGCCTTCGTGACGGGCGCACTCGAGCCGGCGGCGTCGGGGAGCCCGTGGCTGATCGTGCACCCCATGATCTGGGCGGACCACTTCATGGTCCACGACATCGCGTGGTGGAACGCGCTCTATGCCACGCTGCAGCTCGTGATCGCGCTCGGCCTGTTCTGGCGCCCCACTGTCCGCCTGGCGCTGTGTACCTGAATAGTCTGA
>JAJZSX010000259.1 GCA_021849435.1 Actinomycetes bacterium
GGCCGTATCGTCAGCGTGCGTGACACGCGAGGCGAATTCGCTCGCCGATGAGTCGAGGGAATGGACGGGGCACATCGCATTGTCGCGTTGGCCAGCGTTGACTGGTGAACCGGTGAGCCCGATCGCTCGCCCGGTGATGCTCTATCGCCCTACCCGCTGGAGCGTTACACCTTCGCGGGCGTACGGGTCAGTTCAGTTGCTTCGAGAGATGATAGAAACCGGCGTCTGCAGCGGGAAGTGGCAGGCGGCCCGGTGCGTCTCGCTGAAGTACTGGAATTCGGGTTCCTCGCTCGCGCAGATGTCCTGTGCACGGGGGCATCGTGTGCGGAATCGGCAGCCCGACGGGGGGTTCACCGGCGAGGGGAGTTCACCCTTCACTTGGTTGCCACGACGAAGGCGTGACGCCTCAGGGTCGGGGACCGGTACCGCATCGAGGAGACCCTGGGTGTACGGGTGCGCCGACCTGCGGAATACCGACTCGGCGTCGCCGATCTCGACGAGCTTGCCCAGGTACATGACGCCGATCGAGTCGGCCATGTAGTACACGACAGCGAGGTCGTGGCTGATCATTACGTATGACAGGCCGTGCGTGCGCTGCAGGTCCTTCATCAGGTTCAAAATCTGCGCCTGGATCGAGACGTCGAGGGCCGAAACAGGTTCGTCGGCTATGACCAACTTCGGATTGAGCGCAATCGCTCGCGCGAGTCCGATCCGTTGTCGTTGGCCGCCCGAGAATTCGTGGGGGTATCGGTCAGACGCCGCTGGCTCGAGTCCGACGGTGAGCAGCAGCTCCGCGACTCGCTTGCGTTGCTCGGCCGCACTGCCTTCGTGTTGGATGGCGAGCGGCTCGCGGATGATCTCGCCGACCTTCATGCGCGGATTGAGCGACGAGTACGGGTCCTGGAACATCATCTGACGGTTCCGACGTTCCTCACGGGTCGGCTTGTGACCTTTGCCCGAGACTTTCTTGCCTTGGAAAGCGATCTCGCCGGAGGTCACGTCCTCGAGTCCGACGATGAGTCGCCCGACGGTGGTCTTGCCGCAGCCGGATTCGCCGACGAGCCCGAAGGTTTCGCCCTCCTGGATGGTGAACGAGATGCCCGAGACTGCGTGAATTGCACCGACCTGGTGGCGGATGAGTCCGCGCTTGATCGGGAACTCCTTCACCAGGTTCTCGACCCGAAGGATCTCGATGCCCGAGCCCGCCGTGGTCGAGGCGGCCTCAGCCGAACGGATCTCGACCCGCGGTCCGTCGACGGGGTGGAAGCAGGCGAAGCCGTGGACGGTCGTGCCCGTGAAATCGGGTTCGACCGCTCGGCAGTCGTCCTGGGCGTAGAGGCACCGGGGCGCGAAACGGCAGCCGATGATCTCCTTGGTCAGGTCCGGCGGGAGTCCAGGAATCGAGGTGAGATGGGTCTTAGAGGCCGTCTCGATGCTCGGCATCGACGCCAATAGCGCTTGGGAGTACGGGTGCTTCATCGACTTGAAGAGGGTGTCGGTCGTCGCTTCCTCGACCTTGCGACCGCCGTACATTACGACGACACGATTGGCGCGTCCCGCGATCACGCCCATGTCGTGGGTGATCAAAAGGATGCCCATGTTGAGTTCGCTGCGCAGTCGATCGAGGAGGTCGAGGATCTGTGCCTGGATCGTCACGTCGAGCGCGGTCGTCGGTTCGTCGGCGATGAGCAACTTGGGCGAGCACACGAGCCCCATCGCGATGATTACGCGTTGGCGTAGTCCACCGGATAGTTCGAAGGGGTATTGGTTGAGTCGTTCGGCCGGCCGGGGCATCTCGACCATCTCGAGAACCTCGATCGCGCGACGCTGTGCGTCGGCGTCACTCGCGCCGGTGTGGATGCGCAGACCCTCCGCGATCTGCTTGCCGATCTTCGTAGTGGGATTGAGCGAGCTCATCGGGTCTTGGGGGATGAGCGCAATCGAGCGCCCCCGCTGTCGCTGCATCTCGCGTTCGGAGAGGTTGAGCAAGTTCGTGCCATCGAAGTTGATTGAGCCATCGACGATGCGCCCACTCCCGGGGAGAAGCTGCATGATCGCGAGACCCGACGTGGTCTTCCCACAACCCGATTCGCCGACGAGCCCAACACATTCGCCGGGTTCGATCTCCATGGAGAAATCGTCGACTGCGGTGGCGAATGACTGGCGAGTGGCGAATTGGACCTTCAGATTGGAAACCGAAAGCAACGGCGACATAGGCAACGAGTCTACCCACTGGGAAGCATGCGCCAGGGTCACACGGGTCGAGTTACTTGGGTTTTCCGGGCATGAATCGCAGGATTCTGCCTGCGCGCGGGTTGGTTATTCGATGGACCACATTGTGAGCATCCCCTCGACATTGGAAATGCCACACGGCGCCTTTTCCTCGTGAGCGTCCGGACGGGCCACGGAAATCTTCGACACGACGAGAGGTCGTACCGTCTCGGTCTCGTGGTACAAGCGAAAGCCCCCGATCAGTTCGATCGGGGGCTTTCGCAGTGTTCGGTATTCAGTGAATCTTTAGAAGTGCAGGTACTCCGGCATGAAGTTCTGCAGCACGCTCGGTACGAGCGCGGACGGCGCGCCCTTCAAGGTCTTGATGAACTCACCAACCGGCGTCTGCGTCGGCTGGTAGAGAACGGGGACCTGGCTGGCCGCATACTGGGCGTACCCGGTCAGGGTGGAGTTACCTTGGAAGGTGGCACGGATGATCGCGTCCATCTTCGGGTTGGTGTAACTGCCGTTGTTCGAGCCAGCACCGGTGTAGAGCAACTCTTCACCCGACGGGTAGTAGTCAGGTGCGTAGATCCATCCGGCGCCCCATGTGCAGATCTCCCATTTCTGGGTACCCGACTGGCCGCAACCGCTGATCACGTTGTTGAACGTGTTGGTCGAGGTCGTGGTGTTGATCCCGATGGTCTTCCAGTCCGAAACCTCCGCGTTCACCGTTTCGGTGACCGCGGCTGAGCCAGTGACGTATTCCAACGTGAGGTTCAACTTCGTCCCAGCCTTAACGCCAGCGCCACAGTGCGCCGGGCCGACGCCAGGCTTGGCACAGGTCATCACGCCACCGCGCATTGCCCAACCGTGTGAGGTCAGCAGCGACTTGGCCTTGGACAGGCTGAACGGGTACGGGTTCTTTACAGGCTTAGCGATCGACGCAGGTGCTCCGTAGGGAACCGGGCTAAACGTCGGGATTCCGTAACCCTTGAAGATCTTCTGGATGATCCCCTGCTGGTCAGTCGACGTCTGCAGTGCCTGGCGGAAGTACAGCTGCTTGAAGACGGACTGGAGCGGGTTGGTCTTCGAGAAGTTGATCGGGTCGTAGTTGTACGCCCACGACAGCCCCGACTTCAAGTTGTACTTACCAGCGAGGGCCGCAAGGTTCGGGCCGGCCTTGCCGATCCCGGGGGCCGGCTGGGTGATCTGGGTCGTGTCCACGTAGCCGAGGTCAACGGTGCCAGCACGCAGTGCGTTCAACTCAGCAGCGGCCGAGGCGAACGGGACTTCCTTCACCATAGCGACCTGAGCCTTCTGGGGGCCCGAGTACGCGGTGTTCGGCACGAAGGTGACGTTACCGAGGGTGTCCATTGACTGGAGCTTCCACGGACCGTCGACACCGCTCTGCCACATGGCGTCGGTGTACGTGCTGATCTTGGAGGACTGGGCGTCGAGGTAGGCCTCAACAGCCTTGCACGCCGTGTCCGTGGTCGCAGCACCGAAGGCGCCGGTGGCGCAGGTCGATGTCTGACCAGGAGCCGTGATGTCCCATGAGTTGGGGAATGGTGTGATCTCCGACAGGTAGTTGTAGAGCAGCCAGTTCTTGTTGATTGGCTTGTTGAAGTTCATGACCACCGTGTTGCCCGACCCCGTGGCGCTCGTGACCTGGTCAGGAATACCGTAACCCGGGACGTAGCCCGCGTATGCCTTCGGGTCAGCCTTGTAGAGGTTAAGGAAGAACATCACAGACTGCGCGTCCACCGGTTGACCGTCGGCGAACTTCCAGCCCTTCATCTTGATGGTCAGCGTCTTGTTCCCGTTGGTCCATACCGGTGAGTTAGCCAGCGACAACTTGGGAACGTACGCCGGCGAGGTGCCCAGTCCGAACCAATACAGCGGTCGGAACATCAACATCTGGAACTGGTTGAGGGTCGAGACCGAGAAGTTCGCGAATCCCACGTAGGGGAAGATGTAGTTCGGCGGTGTCTGTGGCGCTTCGGCGAAGGTGATAGTTCCCCTCGGCGCGGAAGCTCCACTTGGGCTTGAGCTAGCCATTGTGAGACCCAGCGCTAACGAACTGGCCGAGATGGCCAGCGTTGCGCCGAGTCGTAACCTTCGACGGACATTCATTGATTCAACCTCCCCTAGTGGTCACATCG
>JAJZSX010000260.1 GCA_021849435.1 Actinomycetes bacterium
GCATACTATTGTGACGGCGGCGCCGTCGGTCATCGCCATCAACGCCCTCGACGGGGCACTCGACGCCTTCGATGGCGTGACGATGGACGAGATCCGCGCCAAGAGCCTCGCACTGACCGACCTCTTCATCGAGCTCGTCGAGGCGCGCCTGCCCGGGGCCTTCACCCTGGTCACCCCACGCGAGCACGTCCGGCGCGCCAGTCAGGTGTCGCTGCGCCACGAGGAGGCCTACGGGATCATCCAGGCGCTGATCGCCCGAGGGGTCGTCGGTGACTTTCGCGCCCCCGACGTCTGTCGCTTCGGGTTCACGCCGCTCTACCTTGGCTTCGTCGACGTCTATGACGCCGTCGAGCACCTCGTGGCGGTGCTCGAGCGCGCCGAGCACCGCGACGCCGCCTACGCGACGAGGAACCCCGTCACCTGATCACTGCGAGAAGACGACGGTGCGCTGTCCGACCAGCATGACGCGGTCCTCGGCGATGAGCCCGACGGCGCGAGCGAGCACCGTGCGCTCGACGTCGCGTCCGAGGGCGATGAACTCGCTCGGGCGGCGCGCGTGGGTCACGCGCGCGACGTCCTGTTCGATGATCGGACCCTCGTCGAGGTCGGCGGTGACGAAGTGGGCGGTGGCGCCGATCAGCTTCACGCCGCGCTCGTAGGCCTGGTGGTAGGCGCGCGCGCCCTTGAAGCCGGGCAGGAACGAGTGGTGGATGTTGACGATCCGCCCGCTGAGTTCGCTGCAGAGCGCCGGGGAGATGATCTGCATGTAGCGCGCGAGCACGACGAGGTCGACGTCGTGGCGGGCCACCAGGTCGCGCACGACGTCCTCGGCGGCGGACGTGGTCGAGGGGGTGACTTCGACCTGGAAGAAGGGCACGTCGTGGCGCGCACAGAGGTCCCGACAGACCCCGTGGTTGCTCACCACCGCCACGATATCCAGTGCCAGGTCACCCTGCTCGGCGCGGTACAGCAGGTCAGCGAGGCAGTGGTCGAACTGCGAGACCATCACGAGGGCCCGACGGCGCTGGGACTCGGGCCGGATCGACAGCGTCGGCTCGTAGGCCGCGAGGTCGCCTTCGAGCCGGTCGCGAACCTGCTCGACGCCGGCTTCGCAGGTGAAGCGCGTGCGCATGCAGAACTGGCCGGTCACCGGGTCGGTGAACTGGTCGTTCTCGAGGATGTTGCCGTCGATCGCAAAGACCGCCGAGCTCAGCGCGCGCACGATGCCGGGCATGTCCCGGCACGCCAGGGTGACGACGTAGGTGACCTCGGGCACGGTCGGCGTAGGTCCTAGGACCGGTAGGAGTAGAACCCCTGGCCCGTCTTGCGCCCGAGCAGCCCGGCTTGGACCATGCGCGAGAGCAGCGGGGGCGGGGCCAGGTGGGACTCCTTGAACTCCTCGTAGAGCGACTCGGCGACCGCGAGGGTCGTGTCCAGGCCGATGAGGTCGGTCAGGGCGAGCGGCCCGAGCGGGTGCGCACAGCCGAGCACCATGCCGGTGTCGATGTCGTCGGCGCTCGCGAAGCCCGACTCGAGCATCCGGATCGAGGACAGGAGGTAGGGGATCAGCAGGGCGTTCACCACGAAGCCCGCGCGGTCCGGGGAGGTGATGACCTTCTTGCCGAGCACGTCGGTGCCGTAGGCGCGCACGCGCGCCGCGGTCTCGGGGCTCGTGAGCAGCGACGAGATGACCTCGACCAACTTCAGCACGGGCACCGGGTTGAAGAAGTGCATCCCGATGACCTGCTCGGGGCGCTTGGTCGACATCGCGAGCTTGATGATCGGGATCGAGGAGGTGTTGGTCGCGAGGATCGCGTGCTCGTCGTTCACCACGGCGTCGATCTTCTTGAAGACCTGGATCTTGGTCGCCTCGTCCTCGGCGACGGCCTCGATGACGATCTGGCGGTCGAAGAGCTTGGCGAAGTCCTCGGAGAAGCTGAGGTGGCCGCGCACGGCGTTGGCGTCGTCCTCGGGGAGCTTGCCCGCGGCGACGGCCCGGTTGAGCGACTTCTCGATGCGCTCGACGCCCGCGGCCAGCGCCTCGGGGCTGCGCTCGATCACGATGACGTCCGCGCCGGCCTTGGCGGCGATCTCGGCGATCCCCGATCCCATCAGGCCACAGCCCACTACACCAACCCGTTCCATCGAGACCTCCTCGTCCGATGTCGACCGCCTGTCGAGCGTTCCGAGTCTAGATGGCACGTCGACGGGCCTTCGGTGGGCTCGCCGGGTCGCCTCGATCCACCAACTGTCGATTGTGATATCAACGTTTATTGATGCTACGGTGTCGGGATGGCCCGAACCGCCCATTCGCCACTCGCCTCGCTCGAGGATGCGCGATCCCTCGTGCCGGTCTTGAAGGCGATCAGCGACGAGTACCGCCTGGCGATCCTGCTCACGCTCGCGCGCGAGTCGCGCACGGTGGTCGAGCTGACCGAGGAGCTCGCGATCGCCCAGCCGCTCGTGAGTCACCACCTGCGCGCACTGTTCGAGGCCGGCCTGATCTCGCGTACGCCCGAGGGGCGGGCGAACCGCTACGCGGTCTGCTGTGAGGCGGTGGCCGAGCCGATCCGGCTGCTGACGGGCATCGCGAGCGCCACCCCGGCGAGTTGAGAGACGAGGAACCGTGAACAATCCCGATGAGTCCATCCGCGTCGCCGTGCGCGACCGCTACGGCGCGGCGGCGCTGTCGGTGTCCGCGTCGTGCTGTTCGAGCGGCCCGGCCGACCTCGGGGTCGGCGAGGGGTTCGGCTCGACGTTCTACTCGGTCGACGACACCGGCGCGCTGCCCGCGGCGGCCGTGCTCGCCTCGCTCGGCTGTGGCAACCCGACGGCGCTGGCGACGCTCGCCGCGGGCGAGGTCGTCTTGGACCTCGGCTCGGGCGGGGGCATCGACGTGTTGCTCTCGGCGCGCCGCGTCGGCCCGACGGGCCACGTCTACGGCCTGGACATGACCCCCGAGATGGTCGAGCTCGCGCGCGCGAACCAGGCCGAGGCGGGCATTACGAACGCCGAGTTCCTGCTCGGCACGATCGAGTCGATCCCGCTGCCCGATAGAAGCGTCGACGTGATCATCTCGAACTGCGTGATCAACCTCGCCGCCGACAAGGACGTGGTGCTCGCCGAGGCCTTCCGCGTCCTCAAGCCGGGCGGGCGCCTGGCGATCTCGGACGTCGTCTTGCAGCGGGCCCTGTCCGAGGACGTCGCGGGCCTGATGCAGCTCTGGACCGGCTGCATCGCCGGGGCGCTCGTGGTGGAGGACTACGCGGCCAAGCTCGCCGCGGCGGGCTTCGCCGAGGCGTCGGTCACCCCGACCCTCGTGCACGACCGCGACGCCATCGAGCGCCTGGCGACCGGCGTGACCTTTCCGACGGGCGTGGACCCAGTGCGCGTCTACACCGAGTACGACGGGGCGGTCGCCAACGCCTTCATCCGCGCGACGCGGCCCGCCTGACGCCCTGTGCGGGCGTCGGCCCGCTCGCTACGATTGGCCACGGGCGACTGCCCGACGGATGGAGGGTGGCATGGACAGCGTCAACGTGGTGATCGAGATCCCCCGGGGGAGCCAGAACAAGTACGAGTACGACCACGAGAACCACACGATCATGCTGGACCGGCACCTGATCGTCTCGATGGGATATCCCGCGGAGTACGGGTTCATCCCCGACACCCTGGGCGGGGACGGCGACCCGCTGGACGCGCTGGTCCTGACCGAGTACCCGACCTTCCCGGGCTGTCTGATCGAGGCGAAGATCCTCGGCATGTGCCTGATGACCGACGAGAACGGCGAGGACGCCAAGCTGCTCATGGTGCCCACCTACGACCCGCAGTGGAAGGCGGCGACCGACATCGGCGACGTGCCCAAGGCGACGCTGGACCGCATCAGCCACTTCTTCACCGTCTACAAGGACCTCGACGAGGGCAAGTGGATGAAGGTCGAGCGCTGGGTCGGACGCGCCGAGGCCGAGGCCGAGCTCGCGGCGTCGCGCGCCCGCTACACCGACTGAGGACTCGCGGGCCGGTGGGGTACCGCACCGCTGCCGAGCGCGTCGCCGACCGGCCGATCATCGGGGTCCTTACCCTGACCCAGTCGCTCTTCTTCGCCTCGCTGGGGCTGTGCGTGGTGATCAACCACAGCGTCACCGCGAGCAACGACGGCATCTCGTTCTACGGGGTCTACCCGGGCACCATCCTCATCGCCGTCGTCGGCTACGCCTCGGCGAGCATCGGGCTCTTCAACGCCTCGATCTGGCTGCGCGCCGCGGGCGCGCCCGTCGCCGCGTCGGCCAGTGCACGCACCGTGGCCATTGGCCTGCCGCTGCTGCTCCTCACCCCTTATAACCGGGGCACGTTCTGGAACTGGTCTCACA
>JAJZSX010000261.1:0-2557 GCA_021849435.1 Actinomycetes bacterium
CACGGTGTGCCGCTGTCGACCTACGTGCGTAAGTACGTGAACATGAAGTTCGAGCCGTCGGGCATGACCGACGACGCGGACCTGCGCATCTCGACGTCGCTCGTGGACTACATCTTCCGTCGCCTGGCCCTGGACTACCTGACCCCGGCCGAGCGCGAGGAGCTCGGGGTCCTGTCGACGAGTGAGCGGCTCCAGCCCACACTGCCCGAGATCGCCGAGCAGGCGACGCCGACGCTGGGAATCAGCGTCCAGCCGACCCTCGTCGACTCGGAGCCCTCGCCCGCACCGGCGGTGGCGAGTGAGCCCACTCCCTACCGTCGCTCTGAGATGCGCGACGCGCCCATGTGCTACCAGTGCGGCAACGTCATGCAGCAGGCGGGATCGTGCTTCGTCTGCTCGAGCTGCGGCGCGACCAGCGGCTGCTCGTGAAACCCTCAATTATTGCACCAGATGCAACGTAGGTCATCCTTCACATAGCTCTGTGATCAGGGAAGTTGATCAGGGTGGATGTCACAACGAGAGTTGTGACATCCACCCTTTATCGTTGCGCTTACTGGGAAGTCCTTGACACGGGTCAAACTCAGTGCAACAATGTTGCATCTATCACAACACGACAGGAAGGCCGAAGTTGCCGCGAGTCGACTTGCCCGGAGCAGCACATCTTGTTCTCGATGCAAAGGTGGTGCACCTCGACGAGGCGCCGGCCATCTTCGAGAAGATGATTGAAGGTTGGGGCCGTCAGCAGCAGAGTCGGATGCTGTCTGCAGGCACGATCGAAGGCCGGTTGCTCCTCATAAAGCGCTTTATGGAGTTCGTGGAGCAGTATCCGTGGCAGTGGACTCCCGCGGACGTCGAGGACTGGACATCGTCTCTCTTGAGTCGCGAGGAGCCTTGTGCACACTCAACGATTCGTGGATACCAGAACTCCTTGCGACTCTTTATGGAGTACGTGACGGATCCGCGCTACGCGTGGGTTGAGCAATGCGAGAAACGCTTCGGCGAGTATCCGGTGCAGATCTGTCATGAGTGGAACACGGTGGAACACCTCTCAGAGTTCGAGGCACGCCCGGGAGTGCGACCCCTGACCTATGAGGAACTTCAGCGATTCTTCGACCGCTGCGATCAACGAGTGACCGAGATCAGAGCACGCAAGCGCAAGGGTGCGACCGCCGCACTCCGAGACGCCCAGCTCTACAAGACCATCTACGCATGGGGGCTCCGGCGAAGGGAGGCTGTTCGACTCGACCTTGTTGATCTTCGAGCGAATCCCTACAAGAAGGACTGGGGGCGATTCGGGTCGCTCCACGTGCGTTACGGCAAGTCTGTCAGGGGAAGCGCGCCACGGCGACGTTCGGTCCTGTCACTTCCCGAATTCGACTGGGCAATTGACGGACTGCGTCACTACGTATCCGAGGTGAGGCCGGCATTTCAGCCAGACAAGCACCCGGCCTTATGGGTGACCGAGAGGCGATCGCGCGTCGCTGAGACCTATCTCGACGATCGCTTCACGGAGATTCGCGAGGAAGCTGGCCTGCCTCGGGAGCTGCACCTTCACTGTCTTCGGCACTCTTACGTGACTCACCTAATCGAGTTCGGCTACGACGAACGATTCGTTCAGGAACAGGTTGGTCACTCGTACGCCTCCACCACGGCCATCTACGCCGGCGTCAGCGGTGACTACAAGAACGGGGTTCTCGCGAAGGCTCTGGAGCGCATTTACAAGAAGGAGGATCAGACATGACCCGGAAAATGGGAATCAGGTGGAATCTGCGTGAGGTGATGGCCACGCGCGGAATGTTCAACACGTCTGATCTCATTGGCCCGCTTGCGGAACGTGGAGTGCGGCTCTCGCGAGAGCAGATCTACAGGCTGGTCACGCAAGAGCCCCAGAGGCTGAACGTCGATGTCTTCGCCGCACTTTGTGACATCCTTCAATGCGGTCCGCAGGAGCTTATGGAAGTAGTTGCGGTGCAGGCTCAGGTGCGCAAGGCCGTCGCGGGTGGGTCTGGCGACTCTCCGAGAGAGCAGATCAAGATCGTCTCGTCCGTGAGGGCGAGGATTCGCAAGCCTGAAGACTCATGAGCACCAGGTCGTCGAATGCCGAGGTGTTGGTTGCCCAATCGGTTGTGAGTTGCGTTGACGCAACGGTTGATAAGACGGCAATCCTCAAGATTGTGCAGTCCGTACTCAGGCCGGGCAAGCAGCTCAACCTGGTTGCGTCATACTTGGAGAAGCATCCCGATGGTCTGGTCTCAGGAAGCTCACTCGCACCTCCTGGTATAGGACCGTTGGTAGAGGCCCTGCGGTTGGTTGGGTTCGTCGAGTGTCAGATTCCCCGATGCGCTCGATGCGGGAAGGAGCGCAATCTCCGCTACCACGTGGAGGAGGGGCGAATCTGCACGCCCTGCTTCAATCGGTCCAACGCTCGTGCATGTTCCCGGTGCAAGAAGGTTGCGCCCGTCTCGACGAATGACGAGAATGGCCCCGTATGTTACGCATGTCGTCGGAAGGACCCTGCAGCCCAGTCACGGTGCATCGAGTGCGGCAACCCTGGCAT
>JAJZSX010000261.1:2567-4347 GCA_021849435.1 Actinomycetes bacterium
TGGCATTGTTGCTCGTCGTACTGATGCGGGCGCAATCTGTATGCGTTGCTACCAACGTCCGAAGGTGAAGTGCGACCTATGTGGGGAATTCGCTCAAATCCACTCACGCCGCTCTGGCCGGGCGGTCTGCGATTCCTGCTACTCACAGCCACTCAAGTTGTGCTCGGTCTGCGGGGAGCTCGGCGAGATCAGCAAGCGTGGCCGACAACTGGACGAGGGCGACGTCTGTGTAGGGTGCTACGAATACCCGGTCGCCGAGTGCGCAGGCTGCGGGCTCTCCAGGAGGGTGGCTCAGCGTACCGCGATCGGACCCCTATGTCAGGCATGTGCGGTTCGACCCACGAGGAGATGTGTCGACTGCGACCGCGACTTGCCGACCCATCAGATTACTGAGCGCGGGCCAATCTGCTCAACCTGTTACAAGAGCAGCCATCAGATTGAGTGCAGACGATGCGGAGCCATCGCCTACCCCTACGAAAAGGGCCTGTGCACGCGTTGCGTTCTCGAGAGACGCTTGCAGGAAGTGTTGGGTGGGGAGGAGCCAGATATCCGGCTCGAGCCCGTGAGGTTGGCGTTACTGGACGTTGCGAATCCTGAGACGAGTATCGGCTGGCTCCGTAAGAGTTCGGCGGTCGCGACGCTTGGGCAGATTGCGCGAGGAGAAGTGGAGCTTTCGCACCAGGGACTAGACGCCCTGGAACAGACAAAGCCGCTCAACCATCTCCGAGGTCTGCTTGTCGCGGCCGGAGCACTGCCTGAGTATCAACCAGGTTTCGATCGGTTGGAGGGATGGCTCGAGGATTTACTGGCTGACGTACCGTCCGACCGGGCGAACCTGGTTCGTCCTTTTGCCGTGTGGCATGTTCTTAGGCTTGCGCGCAGGAGAGTTCAGCGAGGTCAATTCACGGAAAATGGAGCGAAGTGGGCCCGGCTTAGAATCAACCAGAGTCTCGCCTTTCTCGATTGGCTGGATGAATCGGGTAGACACCTTGAAGGGCTCCGACAAGCCGACGTCGATTTGTGGCTGTCCTCCGGGCCAACGACTCGCTACGCGGTCCGTGACTTCCTTGCCTGGGCTCACTCGCGAAAGCTCATTTCCGGAGTTCGAGTTCCACTCCGCCAGTCGATAACTGCAACTTCCAGTGTCGAAGAAGACGAACGCTGGGAACAGGTCGAGAGGCTGCTCGCGGATAGCGAAATGGATATGGCTCTAAGGGTTGCTGGGCTGTTCGTCCTTCTCTTCGGGCAACACCTCAGTCGGGTCGCGGGCCTTCGCAGTCGAGACGTGCGAGAAGCACCGGGATCGGTTTTCGTGAACTTCGGTGTCGAACCGCTCCAGCTGCCGCCTGTTCTTGACGACCTCGTACTTCAACTTCGGGGTCGCAGGGGCCACTCGACGTTCCATCGAGGTGACTGGCTCTTCCCCGGTGGTGTGCCTGGTCGCCCAATCACGACTGAGCAACTGCGAAACCGACTCGCGACGCTTGGTATCGTCCTTCGCCCAACACGGAACTCGGCTCTGATGCAGCTCGCTTCGGAGCTTCAGGCACCCGTTCTCGCTGACCTGCTGGGTTTGCACGTCAACACCGCAGTTGAGTGGGTTCGAAGCAGTCGGGGAGATTGGGCTCGTTATGCTGCCTCGGGCGCTGAGAAGGCGCGAAGAGATGCCCGATCGCTCAGTGGCGAGAGACTTGAATCAGACTACGTTCATGTTGATGAGACGGATGCCACTACCAAGCGATGAGAAAGTGCCCGGTGGGGTCTCGCCGACGGACTGGCT
>JAJZSX010000262.1 GCA_021849435.1 Actinomycetes bacterium
ACTTCGTCTTGCGTCACGCCGCGTCGCGGGCCCGCAGGGAGAAGCGCCTGATGGCTCGCCACAACGTCCCCACCGAGGCGCTACCCGCTGACTTCGATCGGGCCGAACCCGAGATTGAGTATGAGGACAGGGCGGAGAACCGCCTCGCTCGCGCGGTCGAGCGGCGGGTCATCTCGAGCGACGAGCGTCACCTCATCGAAGTGACGCGTGGCGGACAGTCGAGCCTCCAGCAGTTGGCACTTTCGACCGCCGACTCCTACGACGCGCTGCGCATGCGACGCTCGCGCGCCGAGGCACGCTTGCGCCGCTATTACGACGTCGCCGAGGTGAGCCGGTGAACTGCTCAGCCGTGCTCGCGGTCGCGCAAGAGCACGACGTCCTCGGGCCGCAACACCAGGTCGGCCGCCTTCCAGTGCAGGGCGAGCAGGCTCTGATCGGCGGTTTCCAGGAGCAGGTCGGTGAGGTCCTCCCAGAGGGTGAGCGACGCGGGGTCGACGAGGAGTCCGAGGTCGAGGGCGTCCCTCGCGCCCGTGAGGTCTCCCGCCAACACCAGGTCGGTCGCCACGCCGTGGGCGAGGTTGGTGGTGGTCTCGACGATCTTGTAGAGAACCGACGTAGTGAAGGTCCAGGTGAAGTAGCGCGTCGTGTCGGCGGTGAAGGGAAGACCCCTAGCCAGGGCAAGGGCTTCACGACGCAGCGCGAGACCTTCGGGCTTGGCGACCCGCTTCGCCCGGGCGAGCA
The DNA here is from genome assembly GCA_021849435.1 of Actinomycetes bacterium. Next base: position 742 of record JAJZSX010000262.1, read on the forward strand.
GACGGCTCATCTCGGCCCAGTCGGTGTCGACGCGCACCAGCTGGTAGCCAGACTTGCCCGATGCGATCGGCAGGTGATCTTCACCCACGACCTTGCGGACGTCGACCATGTAGTTGCGCATCGAGCGGCGCGTGATGTCGGTGCCCGCTGGTGTGAGGGGCCAGACGGCGTTCTGGATCTCCTCGAGGGTGAGGACCCGCTCGTTGTTCATGGCGAGGTAGGCCACGATGGCTCGCACTGGATCGCTGGCCACAGAGAGGGAGGGCGTGATGGTGAGAGGTCCCAGGACGTCGACGCGCAACGTCGAGGGGCTGTTAACCGCGGCCGTGGCCGTGGACGTCTTGGTCGTCGCGGTCGTACTCGCCGAGGTCTTTACGGGACTCGCCCGAGGAGATGGCGGCTCGACCTTCTGTTCCGCCGCGACGACGTCCAGCATGGGGGAAATCTCATGGACGTGCCGAGGCGCGGGTGGCGAGATGAACGGTGCTCGTTGGCGACGTCGAGCTCGGGAGTAGACGAGGAGCGCGAGAAGACCTGCGAGCACCAGAACAAGTCCGTTGAGTCCGCTGGCCACTGGGCGCCGCGCAGGCGCGGTGGACTCTTGCGACGTTGGGGTGCTGACCGTCAAGTCCTTCGGAAACGAGACGGCGATCCGCGTGGGCCCGCCCACGTTCAGTTGACCCGTCGCAATACCAGTGAATCCCTCATACTCCGTGCCGACGGTGCGACACGGCGAGATGACGACGGTGCCGTGACGGTTCGTGATCGGCACGATGAAGTAGTAGGTCGCATCGACCAGTCCGTCGCTGGTGTCGGCGTTGGGGTTGTCGGCCTGGTCGACCGGGTTGATTCGCGTCGCTACATACGTACGTCCCGATGGCGTGACGTACCTGAAAGCCGTCGCTGGCAGGGGTGTCATGCCCGAGAAGAACGAGCCCCAGGCGGGGTCACCGTATTGGTGCTGGACCGGGCCAGAACTCATCTGCAGCGACAGGTAGATCATTCCCCGAGGTGCGTAGATTGTGCGATCGCCGGGCTGGTCGGTGTCGAGCTGTGCGGAATTGACGAGCAGGACGCTGGGCCAAGATGCACCGTCGTTTGGACTGGTGATAGGAATTTCGTAGCTCAGGGAGATCTGATCGAGTGCGGAGTACTCGACGTTGTCGGCGCGGGCGGGACCGTCCCAAATCGCCACTTCGACAGTGACCAGCATCGCAACGAACACAAATACTTGCAAGAAAGACCGGCGCGTCATCAGCTTCACAACTGTCTTCTGGATGCGACTGCCGTCACGAATTCGTTCGACGGGGCTTGGTATGGGTAGGGCGTTGAACGGAGCGGTCCGCTCGACGGCCCTCAGACGAGTGATCGCCACGGATGGCGAGCGACCGCTGCTGGACATTCCGGCGGCGTCAATCCGTTTGGGCTGCTCGGAGCGGTTCATACGGCGCCTCGTACACGAGAGGCGGATTCCCTTCGTCAAGTTGGCGGGGACAAGGGTGAGATTCATGATCTCAGATCTCGATAGTTGGGTGGAGAGCCAACGCGTTGAAGCTCAGAGATGAGTGGAACGCTTGCGTCGAGGGATTTCTATCGACAACGCAAGGTGAAGATCACGACGAGTTGGACTGGCTCTTATCTTGGGCTCGATCGCGTTTGACAAACCCTAAGGTCGTTCAAGCGATACGTCACTGGTCACCACCGTTGGAGTCGTCTCTCGTATCGAGTCAATGGAGCAACACTGACCCAATTCTTTTCGTCGTCCAGAAATGTCGCGACCGTTGGGATGTGAGACGCGTTCAAACGTGGAGGCGCGGTGTGAGGACGGAGGTGGATCTTGGTGGAACGCAGACACTTCGGGTCCGTACGCAAGCGTTCATCGGGTCGTTGGCAGGCGGTGTACTGGCTTGATGGTCGGTTCCACTCGGCCGGGACGTTCTCAACAAAGGCTGACGCCTACGCCCACCTCTCGAAGGTCGAGACGGACATTCGTCGGGGATCATGGATCGATCCTCATGCGGGTGAGACCACGCTCCACACCTACGCCCGTGAATGGCTTGGCCACCGTCCGGACCTGGCGGTGAGAACGATAGAGCTCTATGAGTACCTGCTGGACAACCACATTCTTCCCACGTTCGGGCGAACCACTCTCGCCAGGTTGTCTCCGTCCATGGTTAGGGGATGGTATGTGGAACTCTCTCTTCGGCACGCGAGCACCGCTTCCAAGTCGTACCGGCTTCTTTCAACGATCATGCGGACGGCCGTCGCGGACGGCCTGATCGTCAGTTCTCCCTGCAAGGTGAAAGGTGCAGGTGCTGAGCACGCGAGCGAGCGACCAATCGCCACGGTGGCGGAAGTCGCTGCGTTGACTGCTGCAATGCCGGATCGCTTGCGACTCGTGATTCAACTCGCGACTTGGTGCCAGTTGAGGCGTGGAGAGATCCTCGGCCTTAGGCGATGTGATGTTGACATCATGCACTCCGTCCTTCGAATCGATCAAAGCCGGACGTTCACCCGCGACGGGCATTCGCTCATTAAGTCTCCCAAGACGGTCGCCGGGCGACGAGCAATGTCCGTTCCCGCAAATGTCGCAGAGGCCATGATCGACCACCTCGACAGATACACAGCCGTTGACACCGACGCCCTTCTCTTCACCGGTGTATTAGGGGCGCCGCTAACGGCTGGCATGCTTCAACGAGCTTGGTCGAGGGCGCGGTTGGAAATCGGGCGACCGGAACTGCATTTACATGACTTGCGTCATACCGGCTTGACGTTGGCGGCGGCGACGGGTGCCACCACAGCTGAACTCATGCACCGTGCGGGCCACTCGTCGTCAGATGCAGCGCTGCGCTATCAGCACGCGACTCGAGAGCGCGACCAGATCCTTGCGAGAGCCCTGGAAGAACTGGTCAGACCGGCGACGATCTCCAGACTCGAATCACCGCGATCATGAGCGGCTTGAGAATCGAACGCATCCTTTGAAAGAGAAAAGTGCAGTGATGCTCTGTGACTGAGAGGGATAGGGTACTGTGTTTTGGAGGCACCAATTAGGCCTGAGGCGGTTCTTATGGACGATCTGCCGGGGTGTCATACAGTACCGGTAGGGTGTGCCGCAGTAGGGGCGAGTGGGGAGCGCGTGTCGTGAGTTCTGTAACGTTCCAGAAGGTCACCGAAGAGGAAGCCTGGGAGATGTTTGACCGGGCGTCTAAGAGAATTCTGAACATGCCGGGGGCTGAGTTTGCCCGTCGGTGGGATGCGGGTGAGTACAAGGATTGTGCCACATCCGAAATGATGGAGGTTCTGGTCCTCAGACCACCGAACGCGTAGTAGCCGTGGCCGGACGTACCCCGACCGAGGCGGTGAAGGCTTATCACCTGCCCATTCAAAACGCGCTGGCGTGCTTCATGTCAGGTCGGCTTAGCGTCAGCAGTTACGACGAAACGAAGCCAGGCGTACTCACCTTCAATGGCGGCAATCCGACCAAACTGAAGGGGCCCAATCACCTCTCCCTGGTGTGCTCACAGAACTACGCAATTGTGGAAGTTGGGGAAGGAGTTCGACGGTGGAAGGTTCATACTACTAAGTACATCTACCGAGATCGGAA
>JAJZSX010000263.1 GCA_021849435.1 Actinomycetes bacterium
TGCCCGAGTGGCAGAGTGCGAACGGGCCGGGGCACGACGGTGATCGTCGTCGCGCTCGAGGGGGTTGTCACGCTCGACGTCGGCGTGCTGGGCGAGTTCATCTCGTGAAAACCACAGTGACGTAGGGCAGGAAAGGACACCAGCGGACCCGAGGTCGACCCTGGTTCCAGCCCGGGAGCGAGAACCGTCGTTGTCGTTGTCGGGGCCGGCCTCGTAGTGCTCACCGTCGTTGTCGAGGGCGGAGCCGTCATCGCCGGCGCTCGAGCACCGAGTCGCGACAGCGTCAGTCCCGAGCCCACGAGTGCCAGGAGAACCACCGCGAGACCTACTCGCAACGGCCAGCGACGGTCGGGACTCCTCGACTCGCCTACCGGGCCGTTGGACATCGTGTCTCCCTTTGTCCCCTCCAGGCCCGGGTTCACCCCTAGAGTACTCCCGCGTTGGACAAGGACTCCACGGCGTCCGATCTTGGCTCGCATCGCTGCGAGTTACCAACAGGTGTAACTGCGGCGCGAGGCACAGGGCCGCACCAGCCCAGCTGAGCACTAACTGGCGACGCCGCTGTCAGCGCACGCCGGTCTCGGCTATCTCCTGAACATCGCCGCCCAACACGAGCAGGCTGGTGTCGGGCTGTTCAACGATGCACGACGGATGCACGCCAACGTCGGTGATGACTCGGTAGTAACCCGGGGGTAGCAATCCTCCCCAGTTCCATCGGTAGGGGTCTTGGCGCATCAACTGAGAACCCACCGCGGTCGAGGTCAGCGTCGCGAGGATCCCCGTACAGACAATGGGCATCCCCTTGGGACCCGGGAACACCCACGGACCATATGCGGGCCGGTAATCGATGTGCACGGTGTTCAAGCCGTGATTAACCGTCTGACCCTGAGTTGTCTGGGCCAGGCTTGCGCCAAGTGTCGTCGTCCACGGTCCCGCTTCGAAGGGCGACGACGGATCATGATGCGTCACGAGCCACGTGTGCCAATACCCGGCCAACTTCTGGGGAAACCGTCGGGGATCGACCGAGGGCGTAGCCGACGACGCCGGCGACGTGAACACGAACGGGTTGTAACCACGTGACACCGTGTAGTTGGTAGTCAGGAGGATCTGCCACGGTGCGACGGGTCCCGCCTTTGACAGCACGAGCAGCGTGATCGACTGGTGCGACGCGGTCGGACCCGTCGAGTTCACCTCGCCCAACATGGTGTGGGGATACGACGTCGTCGAACCAGTGATGACCACGCTCGTGATCTCGGGTTCGAACGGAACGTGGTTGCCCGTCGCCTGGCCCACGGAGGCCAACTTCACGAGAGCGACATCGGTCGCGAGCGCTTCGCTCGACTGGCCGTCGACCTGGGCCAATTCGTTGGGATCGAGCTGGACTAACGCGCGCTCTCGCACGCTCCACAGCGTCCGAAGGACTCGATCGGCGTAGCGAAACTCATTCGATCCCACTGGCATGTTCACCGAGGACAGCCAGGCAGGCAACGGTGTGACGACGTGCGAAAGGGTCGCCGTTGCGTATCCCGGCGGGGGCGCGTTGAGAGCTCGGTGAATGGCCCACGATGCAAGAACCACCGTCACGGCCGACGCCACACGCCCGAGTTGAAGGATCCCCGCGACAATCTTCGCGCTACGAGGAGACACACTGCCGTCCACGCCGCCACCACGTATCCGACGTAGCTCTCGAAAACGATAGATCGTCGCCAACGTCGTCGCGAGAAGGGCCACGCCCGCGGGCACGATCACCCAACTCGCGCCGTCGGTCATGGCGACACTGACCGCGATTCCCGCGATCACGAGATACGAAATACTCCCACTCAGAGCCCCGAGGAACGCTCGTTTCGCCCTCGCCACGGGATCGGGTGTCACGAGCGGCGCGTCAGTCAACTGCTGACTGAGGAGATCCCTCGCCGACGGAAGAATCGCTGGGCTGTCCCTCAGCAACGTGGCAACCGCTGTGGCGGCACCGGCTCTCAGCATCGCTCCCGAGACGAGGAACGCCCGTGACGAGCTCGTCGAGGAGATTACGAGCGCACCCAGCGTCGATCTCACCTGCCGGCGAAGATAACGCGGCGACCACCGCGATACCTCGACGATCTCGCCTCGGTCGAGGACTCTCCACCGTCGATGAAAGTGACGACGTTGCGCGATCCAGTCGTCGCCGATCGCTAGCTCCGCCATCGTGAAGTACGACAGTACGACGATGAGAAGTTCAGCACCGGCGAGAGCGGCGAAGAGTATCAGCATGAAGTGACCCCAGTCAAAGGGCTGGCCCGAGCGCTGCTGGCCGTGAGCCACAGCGAGGGAAAGCCGTCCCATGGCGAAGACGATCGCTCCGTATCCCGCGAGTCGAACGTTGGGAGGGACCACGTCGCGCACCCGACGCTGGAAGGCGATAGAACCCGGCAGGGCCGCCGCCCGAAGGTTCGATCGTACTGATGACGCGTGCGCCACATCCCTACTCGAGAAGGACGTGTCCGAGGGCCGCACCGACGAGGTGACGGGAATCCGTTGACGGATCTCTCGCACGACGCGCAACGCGACCTGGCGATCGCCGTCACCCGGGGCGAGATCGTGATGGGCGTGTAACTCAGCGATCACCCTCGCGGGCAGTCGACTCGTCGCTCGTGGAATCTTCAAGAGTGCACCGCTGGTAAGGACGAGCGCCGGTGTACGCCGGCGTCGCGCGCGCCAGCGTGGGGCAACCAGGGTCACACCCGAAATCATCGCCCACGGAACGCGCAGTGTCCGACGTCCCGGCACCGCGACGACGTCACTCGACGCGATGACGACGCTTCGACGACAGAGTCCCGCAAACGCGATCAGCCACGCCGGCGGCACCAACAAGAAAAGTGTGACCATCACTACCATGACGACGTCTTGAAACGGCGAGAGATGCTTGGCCGACGAGGTGCCGTCAATAGCTCCGACCGCGCCCACGAGCACGAGCCAGAGCACCGCGCCACCGAGCAGGACGACCACGCCCGATCCCGCCGCGCGCCAACTGCGCAGGCGCCACGTCGTCGACGTCGAATCTACGCTCGCCATTCCCCCCACCGGTCATCGACGAATCGAACACAATGTAGTGCTGAGAAAGCAACCGTGAAGCCCTTGACCAACGTTGGAGGGAAAGAGCCGGGCGTGTCCGTGCCGTCGACACGTCACTCGCCAGAAAGTATCTCCTCGTTGCACAGAATCGGTGACGGCACTTTCTGGCGTTGCGCGATGATCAGGGCGTCGCTGGTGCGACAGTCGAACACCTCACGCCCGCGTGACGTCATGACGTCGAGCTCGGCGTAAAAGACGCCCGCGTCAAAGCGCACGATCCGCGCGGAGACGACGTCGGCACGCAGTCGGTTGAGCATCTCGGCGACGAGCTCGTGCGTGCCGGGTCGGCGCCCCGCCACACCGTTCATCGCGTTGTGCAGCGCCTGGGCTTCGGCGAGGGCGATGGGAATCGACAGGTACCGATACGGCAAGTCCGCCTCCATCAGGTGAACCTGGGGAGAGGCGTCGCCCAGGTCGAAAAGCACCGACTCGATGCTCATCACCTTGTAGACGATCTCCTCAGGTGCCGGCGGGCTCGTCTCGGTGGCCGGGGCCCCGGCGGCGTCCTCGAGCGATCCATCCACTCTGGCGGGTTCGGGCAGGTCAGTCACGAGACGAGGCTAATTGGTCGAACGGCGCGAGACAGACAGCACCAAACCGCCCGCGGTGTAAAAGACCAACGCGGCGGAACCGCCGTAGCTGAGAAACGGCAGCGGAATGCCGGTCACCGGCATGATGCCCATCGTCATGCCGATGTTCTCAAAGCAGCTGAAAGCGAAGAAGATGAAGACTCCCAAACTCAGCACGCGGCCCATGGTGTCGCGCGAGTTGCGCCCGATCACGAACATGCGCCACGCCACGAAAGCGAGCAGCAGGACGATGGTCACCGAACCGATGAATCCGAGCTGCTCGCCGATCGCGGTGAAGATGAAGTCGGTGCGTTGCTCGGGCACGTAGCCGAGAACCGTCTGAAGTCCCTTGAAGAGGCCCGCACCGTAGAGGCCGCCCGAGCCGATGGCACTCTTGGCGTTGCTCACCTCGTAGATCAGCGGCGCCAGGGCCGGGTTCGTCGAATTCTGGTTGAGGAACGAGACGAAACGGTCAACCTGATAGCGGTGGAGCAGCTGGAAGTAGACCGCGCCGGCGACCCCGATTGTTCCCACCACGGCGAGGAAGCTCATGAATCGCGGCGGAACGCCGGCTATCACCATCATCGCCGAGACCACGAGCACAATAATGATGGCCGTGCCGAGGTCGGGCTGGAGGACGATCATGCCAAG
>JAJZSX010000264.1 GCA_021849435.1 Actinomycetes bacterium
CGTGGGTGACAAGGTGTTGTCCCACGTCGTCGTCGCGGGTGGGCACGAATTGCAGGACCTCGCGCGGCACGCCGCCGGCCCAGAACTGCTCGGCGATCTCGGCCGCTACAGCGACGGCCTCGGGCGCGGGCTTGAGGATGACCGCGTTGCCCGCGGCCAGTGCGGCCGCGACGCCGCCGGTAGGGATGGAATAGGGGAAGTTCCACGGCGGCACCACGAGCACGACGCCGAGAGGCACCGACGGGGGTCCTCCTCGCGCGACGTCTGCGTAGTAGCGAACGAAGTCGATCGCCTCGCTCACCTCGGGGTCGGCCTCGGCCACGGTCTTGCCGGTGTCGCGCGACATCACAGCGATGCTGCGCGCACGACGCTGGACCATCACACGGGCAACCTCGCGTAAGACCTTTGCGCGCGACGCGTCGTCGCGCTCCGCCCATACGAGCGATGCCGCGCGCGCCAGCGCTACGGCCTCATCGACGCGACCGTGCGTGGCGACTCGGTATCGATACCACGCTCGGCCGCCGTCGTTGGGGTCGACGCCGGTCTCCACGTCGTCGAGCACTTCACCAATCATCACGTCGGTGAGGTCGTAGACCGCCCTGAGTTCCGACTCGACCGCGGCCACGTAGTCGGGATCGGTGGGATCCCCATCGGGTTCGTTGGCGAAGACGTCACCGACCGGCACACCCCGTCGCCGACGCTGCGTGGCGACTCGGTGGCGGGCCGCGACAGCGGCGACGAAGCGCTCTCGCTGCTCGGCGAGGGTCGCGGGGTCCTCGTCGAAGGAGAAGGCCGCCCGCAGATAGTTCTCGGGCGACGTGTTCTCGTCGAGGCGCCGCACCAGGTAGGCGACGGCCGCGGCGAAGTCGTCGCGTCTCGTCACCGGCGCGTAGAGCAAGACGCGCTGCCCTGACTCGACGATGGCGGCGGCTTCGGCCGGGGCCATCCCCTCGAGCATCTCCACGTCGAGCTGGCCCTCGACGCCGCGTTCGCGCGCAAGCTCGAGCGCCCAGGCAACGTGAAAGAGGTTGTGACTGGCCACACCCACGCGAAGGTGCCCGGCGTGCTGCGTCGAGAGGGCGACGTCGAGCAGGCGCAGGTAGCTCGCGTCGACGTCCGCCTTCGTGTCATAGGGAGCCGCGATCCAGCCGTGCAACTGCGACTCGGCCTGCTCCATCGCGAGATTAGCTCCTTTGACTAGGCGAATCTTGATTGGTGCACCGCCCGCGGCCACTCGCCCACGCGCCCACGACGCCAGCGAATCCAAGACGCCGTGCGACTCTGGTAAGTAGGCCTGCAGGACGATGCCCGCGGTCAGGCCCATGAACTCGCCCTCGTCCAGGACGTGGGTGAAGGCGTCCACGGTCATACGGAGGTCGCGGTACTCCTCCATGTCGAGGTTGATGAACGTCCCGTTCGACATGGCGGCCCGATAGAGAGTGCGCAGACGAGACGCGACGCGTTCTCGCGAACCGTCGTGATCAAACGTAACGATCTGGCTGACTAGCGCTGAGAGCTTGACCGAGATGTAGTCGACGTCGTCGCGCGCAATCATCTCGAGGACCCGTGAGAGCCGGTCGTGCGCCTCGCGCTCGCCGAGAACGGCCTCGCCCAAGACGTTGACGTTCAGCGCCTCACCGGCCGCGCGGCGCCGGGCCACCTGGTCTCTCAGTGCGTGCGGGTCGTCGTCACCGATGAGGTCACGGGTCAGAGCGCGCACCCGCGTGTGAACGACGGCGACGGCCGCACCCGGAAGAATCGAACTGAGCCACGACAACGCGCGCAGTCCGTACGCGTTGACGACCCCGAATCCCGCCACACTCGCGCGCGCGCCAACTCGGCGCAGCTGTCTCGCCGCCGCGTGCGACGACGCGAAGCGCATCACGTCATCGGTCAGGGTGATGGTCACGTCCAGAGCCGCGGGATCTCGAAAGAGCCGCGAGAAGCGCCGGCGCGTCGCGCGCTCTCGACGCCCGCGCAATTGCGACGAGCGATCGATGAGTCGCTGCGCACGCTCGATGGCTCCGCTGGTCAATTCGTCGATCGACGAATCGCTGCGTCCTGTCATGACGTCGGTCTCCTTTGACCACGCCGGGCGTACCCGGCGTCTCCACACTGCCACGCCGCCGGTGGCGTCATTGGCCAGGTCCCACACCCGGCCATCCATCGTGCGCGCGAAACGGTGGTAGGTCTTTGCGGTGCTAGCACGGTCGGCGAACCGGACTACCTCGACGGAGCAGTCGATGTGACTACCTCGGTACCATGTCCACGTAGGACTCACGGCTTACCGCAGCTGCACGTTCACCGAAAAGCGAGCGGTGCTGCGCACCTCCTGGTCCCACCGCCCGGCCGAGTCCGACAAGGTCACTCAGGCGGCCCACGAGTACGGCCCCTACGCGCTCGCCATGGTCGCGGTCATCTGCGTCGAGCTCGCCCTCATCAGCGCCGCGCTCGCCGCCATCGGAAGCGCCTGGGCCTGGTTAGCCGTCGCGGTCACGGTGCTCACCGGCGTGAGCACCTGGCGAGCCCGGGTGTGCCTGCGCGCAATGATTCGCCCGACGAACTAGGTGGCGGCCCCCTCGCTTTGCGTGCAGTGACGGCGCCGACGCCGAATCGGCAACGTCCTTATCGGTCGGCGAGTCAAGAGGACTCGCCGACCGATGGACGCCTCGCCCAGAGCACGACGTCCACGACGGCGGGCCCCTCGCCCTCGGCCGGTCGCTCGATGCGCGCAAGGCGCTCCGTGAGCAGCCCGGCGAACGCGTCGCGCAACGTGTCCTCTGTGTAGAGGCGAGTCGGGTCTGGTGGGCCGGCCACACCGAGCGCCTCGATGTGGTGGCCGATCACGTAGAGGTGTCCACCCGGCGCCACCGCGGCGGCCACGCGGGCGAAAAGTTCGGCCCGCTCCTGCGGCGTCGGGTGGATGTTGGCCATCACCACGAGATCGACGGGCGCTTGCGGCGAGTACGTCATGAGATCGGCGAGAACCCAATCGGCGACGAGGGACTTCTCACGGGCCCGAGCCTCGGCGATCTCGAGTCCCACGATCGAGGAGTCGACGCCCATCACCCGCCAGCCCCGACCCGCCAGCCACAGCGCGTTGCGCCCCGTGCCGCAGCCGAGGTCGAGTGCGGTGCCCGGCGCGAGCGGCGTCACCAGTTCGACGAGCTCGGGGTCCGGCTCAGTAGGCCAGGCATGGGTGCGGTAGCGCTCGTCCCAGGGACTCGGCGTGGGTGGCTGACTCGCGTGCGCGTCGGACATGATCGCTCCTCGTTGTCACTGGGCTCGTTGCGAAACGTCTCCCGGCCCCGGTCGGTCATCCTACGCTGAGCCCGTGGACAGCGCCCCCGAACTGAGTCCTCGCCTGAGCGACGCGCTGATGAGTGGCGTCGCCCTCCTGCCGGCCGGTGCCAACGTGGTGATGCAACTCAGTCAGCTCCCCGTCGGCCACGCGGTCGCGCGCAGCCCGGTGACCGAAGGGGCTCTCACTCACCACCCGATCAAGCGCACGCGCACGACCCTGGCCTTCCTCGCCATAGCCGTCTTCGGCACCGACGCTGAGCGAGTCGCCCTGCGCGACGAAATCGACCGGTCCCACGCCCGCGTGCGTTCCGCACCCGGCGACCCGATCGCCTACAGCGCCTTTGATCCCGACCTGCAGGGCTGGGTTGCGTCTTGCCTCTACCAGGGATCGCGTCAGGCCGTCGAGCTCGCCGGCGTCGAGCTCGCCGCAGTCGAGGACGAGCTCTACCGGGTCGCCGAACGCCTAGGCACGACCTTGCAGGTCCCCGAGGGTTGGTGGCCGCGCGATCGCGCGGCCTTCGAGCGCTACTGGGAGGAGAAGATGGATCACGTCGGCTTCGACGACGTGACGAGCGACTACCTTCACTCCTTCGTCCGCCTGGAGTTCCTCCCTCGTCCTCTGGCAGTCGTCCTCGGGCCGGTGAACGCACTTCTCGTCTCCTACTTCCTCCCCGAGGTTCTGCGTCGCGAGCTGGGCCTGACCTGGAGCCATCAGCGCGAGCGCGTCGCGCACTTCCTCGTCGCGTCATTCGCCCGGCTCTGGCGAGCACTGCCCGTGCCGCTGCGCCACTTTCCCCTTAACTGGGTGCTCGCCGACACTCGCCGGCGCCTGGCGTCGGGTCGTGCCGTGGTCTGATCACTCTCGTTGCGCCGATACGGGTAGCGAGACGGTACCGTTGCAACTGAGTGATCTTTAATGAGTCGACTCATGCTGCACTCCTCACGGAGTTGTTCGGCCCGACTAACGCCGGACTTCCCTTTCGCGTGTCATCGCCAGCCGCTGAGAGAA
>JAJZSX010000265.1 GCA_021849435.1 Actinomycetes bacterium
CTCGGCTATCCCGCCGCCAACTGGGCGAGAATCATGTGCACAGATTCACAGGATTATCTCAATATTATGACAATTTCATTATGGTTAATCTTGTGAATACACTACTGCTAGGGGCTTTCATGCTTGTACCCAACATTCGTGTGACTTTTCCCTTTTCGCGGTTCATTTATGATTCTCACTGCTATGGTCGATGATGGGTTATTGAACTGAAATCTCGCCCGAGATTTCCAACATCACACCCGGTAAAGGGGCTACGCCCATGAAAACTTCCTCTCACGATTTATTTCGACGATTGCTCGGCATTCGCACCACAAAGGATCGGGTGACCCTCGGTCGCCCGCGGCGATCGATGGCCGGATCGCACGCCTTGCGAACCCTGGGCTTGGGCACCCTCGGCACGGTCCTCATCACGAGCGCGTTCACGTTGCCGGCCTCCGGTGCCACCACGATTGATCTGGGTTCGGCCTCGTCCTACGCCGTGCTCGCGGGCTCGACGATCACCAACACCGGTCCCACCACCATCACCGGAGACGTCGGGCTTTCACCGGGAACGGCGATCACGGGATTCCCGCCGGGGACCATTTCCGGCACGACCCAAGTGGCGAACGCCCAGTCGCTGGCTGCACAGACGTCAGCGACTGCCGCCTACTTGACGGCGGCTAGTGCCACCCCGGCGACCAGTATCGCCGGTGGCGTGCTGAGTGGCCTGACCCTCAACCCCGGTATCTACAGCTACGCCAGCGCGCTTTCGCTCACGGGGACGCTCACCCTCAACGCCGGCGGTAACTCAGCCGCGGTATTCATCATTCAGAGTGCGTCCACGTTGACCACCGCGAGCGGCAGCGTCGTTACGCTGGCCGGCGGTGCGCAGGCGTGCAACGTGTTCTGGCAGGTTGGGTCCTCGGCGACTCTCGGGACGACCAGCTCGTTCGCGGGAACGATTCTTGCGCTGACTTCGGCCACCTTGAATACCGGGGCGCAAGTCAACGGACGGGTCATCACCCAGACCGGTGCCGTCACCCTTGACGGGAACTCCATCACCGTGCCGACGTGTGCTGCCACACCGGTGACAACGACCACGACGTCACCCACGACGACGACGACCTCAACCACGACCACCACTACATCACCCACGACGACGACCACTGTGCCCGTGACGACGACCTCGTCACCCACGACGACGACGACCACGGCGCGAACCATCATCCCGAAGGGTGCACCGAAGACTGGTCAGGGCGGGACCGCCGGATCGGGTTCGGCACCGCCGCTGCTCCTAGGAGTCGGCGCCTTGCTACTCGCCGCTATCGCTGGAGCGACCGCAGTTCGAGCCCGACGACGCTCGTAGTCGTCGACGCACCACGCACATGAAACACCGAGCCGTCCGCCGCACCAGTTCCCTCCGGGAGCGAGTGTGGTGGACGGTTTCGGCCGTGCTCCTCGTCGTCGCCGTCGTCGCGCTGTACATCGCGTGGCCAACTGCTGACCCGAGGTCCGTCGTCCTCTCGAGCGCGCCCACTCGTTCGAGTACGCACCCGTCAACCGCCCCTACCCCAAAGCGCGTGCCGGCACCCCCGCGATCTGTGCCGATGCGGCTCAGCGTCCCCAATCTCGGCATCAACATCGCGGTCGGCCGCTTGGGGCTTGACGCGAACGGACAGGTGATGGTCCCCGCCACCGCACACACGGTCGGTTGGTACGTGCACGGCCCGACACCAGGCCAAATCGGATCGGCGGTGATCCTCGGGCACGTCGACTCGTACCTTGGACCCGGCGTGTTCTTCTACCTACGAAACCTCGTCGCCGGTGATCCCATACAGGTCACCCTCGCCGACGGCTCCGTGGTGAGTTTTCGCGTCAGTCGCGTCGAGCAATACTCCAAGTCCGCATTCCCCGACCGCCTCGTCTACGGCTCGCACGGCACGCGCTCACTCCAACTCGTCACCTGCGGGGGAACCTTCGACCACGCGACGGGGAGCTATGAATCGAACATCGTCGTGTTCTCGACCTTCGTTTCGATGACAGCGCCACGCCAGGTCCGGTCCTAGCCACACTGATCACCGCATCCGCACGCGACCACGCACGCGCGAGACCGGTCAGGCGACGTTCGACCCCGTTGACCCACTCGTCGGGCGACGCCGAGACCCGATGTCCTCGGGTCGACTCGTACTTATGACCCGACCGGGTATGCCAACCACCACACTGTTCGCTGGGACATCCTTGGTCACCACGGCCTGGGCACCGATCGCACTGTCGGCGCCGATGGTCACCGGACCGAGCACGACACAGCCGGCGCCGAGCAGAACGCGGTCGCCGATCGTCGGATGACGCTTCCCGTGACTCATCGAAACGCCGCCCAAGGTGACTCCGTGGAACATAACCACGTCGTCGCCGATTTGCGCCGTCTCACCAATCACGACCCCGACCGCGTGGTCGATGAAGAGACGATGGCCGATGGTTGCCCCCGGGTGAATGTCTACGGCGGTCAGAACCCGAACCACGGCGCTGAGAATCCGCGCGGCGAGATAGAAGTGACGACGCCACAGGGCGTTGGCGACCCGGTGACCCCAGATCGCATGCAGACCCGGATACGTCAGCGCGACGTCCCAGACGGTCCGCGCCGCCGGATCTTGGTCCATGACGGCGCGCAGGTCGTCACGAAACTCACTGCGCAGCTCACGCCACACGTCAGTCCCCGAGCCCTTCGTAGAGCGCCGTGGAGAGATACCGCTCGCCAAACGAGGGGACGATGACGACAATCGTCTGTCCGGCGCTCGTCGGCCGAGCGGCGACCTCGAGGGCGGCCTTGATCGCCGCGCCCGACGAGATACCGACGAGTAAGCCCTCCTGGGAGGCCATCGCCCGCGACGTCGCGAACGCATCGGCGTTCTCGATCACGATGACCTCATCGACCACCGAGGGGTCGTAGTTGACCGGGATGAAACCGGCGCCGATCCCCTGGAGCGGGTGGGGACCCTTCTCGCCACCCGAGAGCACCGGCGACGCCGCCGGCTCCACGGCGACGATACGCACGGATGACTTCTTGGCCTTGAGTCCGGCGCCGATACCCGTGATCGTCCCACCGGTGCCGACCCCGGCGACGACCACATCAACCGTGCCGTCGGTGTCAGACCAGATCTCCTCGGCGGTCGCGGAGCGGTGGATCGCGGGGTTCGCGGGGTTTTCGAACTGCTGAGGCATGAAGTAGCCGTGTTCGTCGGCGAGACCCTTGGCGGCTTCGATGGCACCGTTCATTCCCTGGGGACCGGGCGTAAGCACCAGATGCGCCCCGTAGCCGCGAAGCAACATCCGCCGCTCCACGCTCATGGTCTCAGGCATCGTGAGGATGCATCGATAGCCCCGGGCCGCGGCGATCATCGCGAGCGCGATTCCGGTGTTCCCACTGGTGGGCTCGACGATCGTGTCGCCGGCTCGGAGAAGTCCCGCCGCCTCCGCCGCGTCGACCATGGCGACAGCGGCGCGGTCCTTCACGCTCCCACTGGGATTGAAGTATTCGAGCTTGGCGAGCACGGTGGCGCCGCCCTCGGGCACCAGGCGACGCAGCCGGACGAGGGGTGTGTTTCCGATCAATGCTGTGATGTCATTCGCAATGCGCACCGTGACCCGCACTTTCCCGCGGCGATCACCGCGATCGAAATATGACCTATGAAGTCCGGAATTCATCCTAGCGGCCTGCTTCGGGCGACGCCACGGCTCGTCGCATCGGCGATACCGTGACGGTGACCTGTTTTTCGGAACCGCTACTGACGAGAGGGACGGTTGTGGGGACCTGGGCTGGCACAGCGAACCGATCGGGTATTCGTCGGCTCGCGCTCAGCGGCGTCCTGCTCCTCGCGTGGCCCTCGGGCGCGGCGGCCAGCACCAGCCCGTCGTTCGTGCGCATCGCTACCGCGCTCAACGCCGGTGGCGCAGCGATGACGACCGCGGTGAGCTGTCCCGCGCAAGGTGCGTGCGCGGCGGGTGGGTTCTACACGGATGCGACCCACGATCATGAGGCCTTCATCGTGAACCAGGTTAACGGTGTGTGGGGTGCCCCGCAGGAGGTCGCCACCGCCTACAACCTGGGTGGTGACGCGTCGGTGAACTCGATCAGTTGCCCCGCGGTGAACAGTTGCGTCGCCGTCGGTTTCTACACGGACGCCGCCCAGCACCATCAGGCGTTTATCGTGGAGGAGACCAACGGCACCTGGGGCGCCACTCAGAACGTGGCGACCACGCTCAACGTGGGCGGTGACGCGGTTGCGACCGCGGTCAGTTGCGCCGCGGCAGGGAGTTGCGTCGTGGGCGGA
>JAJZSX010000266.1 GCA_021849435.1 Actinomycetes bacterium
CCGGTCATGATGTCGTGCGTCGCGTGGCACTTCAAGCTCGTGATGATGTACCGCTGGGAGCCGGAACGAGCGCTGCAACTGATCGAACGGCACCGAGTGACCAGTTTCGTCGGCGTGCCGACCCAGAGCTGGGACCTGATGGAGAACCCTCATTTCGACGAGTACGATACGAGTTCGCTCACACTCGTTGGCGGTGGCGGCGCGCCTGCACCGCCGGCGCTGGTCAGCCGCGTCGAGCACACGTTTGCCAAGGGCCGGCCCTCGCTGGGCTACGGCATGACCGAGACGAACGCCTACGGACCCGGGAACTATGGCGACGATTACGTGAGCCACCCAACCTCGACGGGCCGGGCACGGATGATTGTGCTCGACGCGTCAATCCGTGACCTTGACGGACACGAGGTGCCCGTCGGTGAACGCGGCGAGATCTGGCTGAAGGGTCCCATGCTCATTCGCGGCTATTGGAAGAAACCGGAGGCCACCGCCGCGGCAATCACTGATGGGTGGCTGCGTACTGGTGATATCGGCCACGTGGACGAGGACGGTTTCTTGTACATCGAAGATCGGATGAAGGACATCATCCTGCGCGCGGGGGAGAACGTCTACAGCGCCGAGGTCGAGTCGGCGATCTACGAGATACCAGCGGTCTACGAAGCGGCCGTCGTCGGTCTGCCGCACGAGCGACTCGGCGAGGAGGTGGCCTGCATCGTACGGCTGAAGGATGGCGCATCCTTGAGTGAGGATGAATTGCGTTCTCATCTCGCGTCGAAGTTGGCGGCCTTCAAGATCCCCACGCGGGTCGCGTTCACGAAGGAGCCATTACCCCGAAATCCTGCGGGCAAACTACTGAAGCGCGAGATGCCGGCGCGCTACTTCGACTGAAGGAGCTCGAGCGCCCGGCGAGCGTAGTCCGCCAGGTTCACGTCGTCCACCTCAGCGAGTTGGAACCAACGCGCGAGGTCGGTCGTCCCTGCGGCCTCGTCGCGAAGCGACCCGCCGGTCAGTCGCACGGTGTAGAGGATGCGCACCGTGTGCAGCCGCTCGCCGTTGTCCCGTCGCCGCTCGTCGCTTGTAACGCCCACCAGTTGTGGGGCGTTGACGATGAGCCCGGTCTCTTCGGCGAACTCGCGGATGAGCGCATCCTCGGGCGCTTCGCCGAAGTCGATGCCCCCGCCCGGCAACCACCACAGCGGCGGGTCGTGGTGAGGATTGCTCGAACGAACGAGCACGACGCGCCCATCATCGACGAGGACGCCATAACTGCGCACCGTCGTACGCTGACGGGGCCGTCGACTCACTGATGCGTACCGTGTAACGCGAGGTACGTCCGTCGACAACCCTCGCCGCAGAAGTAGTGGGTCTCGCCGTCGGCGCCCACCGCGCTCAGCGCCGTGGCCGAATTGACCCGCATCTCGCAGATCGGGTCGATCGCGTCCCCGTTCTCGTCACCCTGCATCGGTGCTGAGGCCTCGGCGGCCTCGAGGGCGAGAAAGGCCCGTCGACAGCCGGGTCCGCAGAAGTAGTGGGTCTCGCCGTCAGCGCCGACCGCGCTGAGTGCCGTGGCCGAATCGACCCGCATCTCACAGATCGGGTCAATCGCATCTCCGTTGATGGCTTCTTGCATGGGTGTTGATTCCTCTCCGCGGTCGAACCGCTCGGCGCACCGAATAGAACAGAAGTAGTAAGTCTGACCGTTTCGTTGCCGCACCGCAACCGGGGCCGTGACGTCGACGTTCATGCCGCAAATCGGGTCGCGGGCGCTCTGTTCGCCGTCGTTTTGGTGGCTGCGTGCGAGAACCATCAACGTGAGCACGACGACGGTCGCGACCACATTTGCGACGAGCGTGCCCCCGAGTGGGAAGTGGCCGCTCATCGCCGGCGTGTGGCGTGAGGTGGGAATCAGGTTGGCGCTTCGAAAGAGGACCTCGACGACGAGTCCACCCGCGGACATCACGAACCACAGCAGACCAAAGAGCCGCAGGGTCATGGACGTGCCGTAGAAACGGCGATAGATGAACAGCAGCGGCAGGGTCACCAAGTCCGCGAAGATGAAGGCGATTACGCCGCCAAAGGCCACGCCGTGGGTCCAGAGTGCGGCTGCGAGTGGGATGTTGCCCACGGAACAGACGAACGAGATGACCGCGATGAGCGGCGCGATGATCGCGTTCTCGACCACCGTGAGCCAGCCGTGGCCGGTTAGGAATATGTGTGACCACCAGACTTGAGGGACGTGCACGCTCATGAACCCGGCGATGAGGAACCCCGCGAGGAGTTCCTTGCGCAACATCGTGAAGTCGCCCAGCGTGTAGCGCGCGGCGAGCGCGTAGTGCCGACGCGCGAGGACTCGCTCACGCCACGTGGTGTTCGCCGGCTGGGTGGGCGGTGGCGCATCCTGTAGGACGCGTTCGTACAGCGCAGCTTGGTTGCGACGGCTATAGACGAGGCCAGTGAGGAACGCCAGTGCGAGGATCATGATGACCCCGCCCACGATCTGGGCGGCGAGGAACTGCCAGCCGAGCAGGAGATAGAGCACGATGCCGAGCTCTATGACGAGGTTCGTCGATGCGATCATGAAGATCAGCGAGTTCGTCCACGACGCCCCGCGGGCGAAGAGGGCCCGGGCCATTGCGCTCGCGGCGTAACTGCACGACGATGAGATGACTCCGAGGAACGACGCCTTGACGACCGTGCGCGGTGTCGTTTCGCCAAGTTGGCGGCGCAGGCCATCGCGGGGGAGAAAACTCTGGACCATCCCCGACAGCGTGAATCCGAGGACCAGTGGCCACCACGTCATCCAGATCATGGCCGCGCTCTCGCGCAGCCCGACACCGATCCAGCGTGCGACCGTGGCGAGCGCAGACGTCATCGAGTGCGCCACCCGACTTCGGTCACCGATTCATCGGTCATCCCCCTCGCGTCGCCGTGGCGCACCGCGACCTGGACGTGGGGGGTAGTCGGCATCGAACCTCTTTCTCGGGTTCAATCTTACTGCGACCAACGCGATGGCCATTATGGTTGGCCAATGGACCAAGGCGGCTCTGTACCATCCTTACGCGACTGCGCAGCGGTGGATCCCGTTGGCCACGGCCGTTTCGTGGCCGAGTTATCGAAGTTCTACACCGTGATGGACCACCCGAACGGGGGGTACCTGCAAGTCGTGATGGCTAACGCGGCCCTGGCTGCGGCATCCCAGGACGGGTCTTCGCATCTACACGCCACGGCCGTGACCACGAACTACATCGGTGCTCCCACGGTCGGTCCGGTCACGCTCGAGGCGAAGGTGCGCAAGGTGGGACGCGGGGTCTCATTCGTCCACGTCGAACTGATCCAAGACGGTCTGGTCACGACGGAATCTCTCGTGACGCTCGGGACGTTGCACGACGGCCCAGCCCGGTACCTCGGCGCCGAAGTGCCCGACATCGCGCCACTGGCTTCGTGTCGGCGTTCGACCGGCGGTGTCGAGGTCAACATCGCTCGGATCATCGATCTTCGAATGGACCCGGTTACCGCCGGTTGGTCGATCGGCGAGCTTCGCGACATCGGTGAGGTCCGCGGTTGGTTGCGCCTAGACGAGGGGTCCTCAGGCTGGGATCCATCGACGCTGCTGTTCGCGAGCGATGCGTTGCCGCCGGCAACGTTCCCGCTCGGCTCTTCGGGTTGGGTACCCACGCTGCAGCTCACGTCCTACGTCCGGCGAATCCCGGTTGGTGAGTGGTTGCGCGCTCGTCAATGGTGTCTGGTCATCGCCGATGGCGTCGTTGATGAACGTTGTGAGCTCTTCGACGAGCGCGGGGAACTCGTCGCATCGTCGAGTCAACTGGCGATGGTGCGCTTTCCCAGCCACCCGTGACCTCGGACTCGGACGGGGAGTGGCTCAAGATCGGTACTCGCGCGCGCATTCCCGTGGAGGCGATCACCATACGCGCCGAAACGTCGGGCGGCCCGGGTGGACAGCACGCGAATCGGGCCAAGACGAAGATCGTCGTTTCGTTACGCGTCGAAGAGGCTACGACGCTCGACCCAGCGGCGCGCGAGCGGTTGGCCAGCGTGCTCGGACCAGTCGTGCGGTCGTCGGCCAGCCGTTTCCGCTCACAAGCCCAGAATCGTGAGGCGGCCCTCGAACAACTCCGCCTGCGACTGGCCTCGGCACTGAGTGAACCGGAGATTCGTCGGCCCACTCGCGCGACACGCGCATCGCGAATCCGTCGAATCGAGGAGAAACGAGCGCGGGGACGTCAGAAGCAGAGCCGCCGTTCCACAGACGACGACTGACTAGCGAGCGCGCGCGAGGTGGCG
>JAJZSX010000267.1 GCA_021849435.1 Actinomycetes bacterium
CTTCGACGTGGCGACACTGGTCGTGATCGCGATGGCGCTGCTGACGATACGCGCGCACAACGCCGTGCGCGTACTGGGCACCGTCTTGCTCGCCGTGGTGCTCGGTGGGCCCACCCTCTGGCCCTGGTATCTCTTGTGGGGACTCAGCGTGCTGGCCGGGACCAGTGCCCAGTCCTCGCGCGCCCTCGCCATCGGCGCCGTCGGGGCCACGCTGCTCGTGGGGCCCGGTGGCTCACCGATGCTCGGTGGCAACGCCTACTTGATCAGTGCCCCATTCGTCGCGGGTGCGATCTACTGGCTCGTGCGACACAACCGCGAGCGTGAGATTCTGGAGCGTGCCGATCGTGTCGCTTGAGACGTTACCCACCACGCGCCGCGTGCTGGCGCGCCCCTTCGCCAGAGCCCTCCTCGCCTACCTCGCCGCGCGCCTGATCACCCTCGGTGCCGTCGCGCTCGGCAACGTGTGGACCCACCACAGCTGGGTGAGCGACCTGTCGACATGGGACGGCGCGTGGTTCTTGAGGGCGGTCTATCACGGCTGGCCCGCGCATCTGCCGCTCGTCGACGGCCACGTCGGTGCGAGCCCCGTCGCCTTCTTCCCCCTGCTGCCCCTGCTTGTTCGCGGACTCGCCGACGCCACCGGTCTCGGCGCGGCGACGGTCGGCATCATCGTCAGCGGGCTCTCCGGCCTGGGAGCGGTCTACGCCGTCGGGACTCTGACCCGCCGATTCGCCGACGCCGCGACCGCCGAGCGCGCGGCCCTGCTGTTCGCACTCAGTCCGGGAAGCTTCGTCTTCAGCCTCATCTACGCCGAAGGGCTCCTCATCGTGTTCGCCGCCCTGGGCCTGAGCGCTCTCCTCCAACGCCGCTGGCTCCTCGCCGGCGTGCTCGGCGCGTTCGCCAGTTTCACCTCGCCCGTGGGGCTCGCCTTCGCTGTCACCTGCGCCGTGGTGGCGCTCGTCGCCCTCTGGCGCGAACACGCGTGGGGAGCTCTCGTGGCGCCACTGTTCGCACCGATGGGATTCATTGCCTGGATGATCTACCTCTGGCGTCACACGGGCTCTCTCATGGCCTGGCGAGACACCGAACGCTACGGCTGGAACAGTTTCCCGTCTCTCGTCTATCCCTTCCGGATCCTGGGCAAATTCCTCTCCAACCCCTTATCGCCCACGATGACGGGCCAGATACTCTTCTGGGGAACGATGGTGGCGATCTATCTCACCGTGCTGATGTTCCGCCAGCACCTCCCGCTCGCCGTCACTGCCTACGGCGTGAGCGCCGTCGTGCTCTTTGCGATCTCTTCACCCGTGGGGCTGCGCCCGCGCTTTCTCATGCTGGCCTTTCCACTCACGATCGCCGCGGCCACGCGGTGGGAGGGGAAGAAGTTTCGGGTCGTGCTCGCCGTTTCTGTCGTCGCGCTCGCTCTCATGACGATCGAAACGCTCACCTCCTGGGCAGTCTTCCCCTAGGGACGTTCAGTCGGGAATCTGCGTGGTCAGGCAGAAGGGGTGCCCGGCCGGGTCAATCAACACGAAGTATCGATCGGGCGCGGGCTGGACGTCGGCGAGCCGCGCCCCCAATTCGATTGCGCGCGCACTGGTTGCCTCCAGTTCATCGACCGCGAGATCGAGGTGGATCTGCTTGGCCACGTCACCGTCGGGCCAGGTAGCGCGCCGGTATCCATCAACCTTCTGCGCCGTGATCCACAGTCCGGGGACCTTGACCGCCGCGAAGGCCGCGAGCTCGACGACCACCTCGCCGTCGAGCAGCGCCGCCCAAAATCGTGCGAGTGACCCCGGGTCCTCACAGTCCAACGCAATCGAACCCATTCGTATCGACACGGCACCCCCCGTCACCCTTCGAACGAGACCAGCGTAGGTGGTGGCCACGACACGACACGGTGCGACAACTTGTTCACGAGAGGCGAAGGTGCGGCCCCGCGTGCGCGAGGAACCAATCACGAGCCGCGTGGGCAACGGCCTCCAAAGCACCCGGCTCTTCGAAGAGGTGCGTGGCGCCGGGAATCACCTCGAGACGATTCTCGCAGCGCAGGCGTCTTTGAGCCATTTGGTTGAGCTCCAACACTTCGGCGTCGGCCCCACCGACGATCAGCAGCGTGGGCGCCACGACGTCGCCCAGGCGCTCGCCCGCGAGATCGGGTCGTCCGCCACGCGACACGACCGCCGCGATCTGACCGCCGCGGTCGGCCGCCGCCCACAGCGCCGCGGCCGCCCCGGTGCTGGCACCGAAGTAGGCAACGGGCAGACGACTTAGTCCCTCCTCGCGAAGGAGCCACTCGGTAGCGGCTTCGAGGCGCGAGGCGAGCAACGCAATGTCAAAGACGGCCGTGCGCTCGCGGGCCTCCTCTTCGCTGAGTAGATCGAGCAGCAGCGTCGCGAACCCCGCCTCCACCAAGACCTCGGCCACGTACTGGTTGCGCGGGCTGAGCCGACTACTGCCACTTCCATGGGCGAAAAGAACCACGCCCACGGCAGAAGGTGGAACTAGCAGATGACCGGTCAATTGAGCTTTGCCGGCCGTGACGATGGCGTTGTTTCCTCGCTCCGCGTCGACGCGACCTGGGTCACTTCGCACGCTCTCGGTCCGCTCACGAGCTCGCTCGAGGATGACCACCACGTCGGCGTCGTCGGTCTGAGAGAAGTCCACGTACGCCTGACCGACCGCGTAGAACGACTCGGGCGTCTCAAGACAGACGTACTCGTCGGCGACGTCGCCGAGCATGGACTGCCATCCCGGCGGCGCCACGGGCACCGCGAGGACGACGTGTGATGCGCCCTGTGAGCGCGCGATCTGGCACGCGGCGCGGACGGTCGAACCCGTGGCCACGCCGTCGTCGACGATCACCACTGATCGATCCGCCAGATCACGACGTGCGTGACCCGCACGAAAGCGACGAGTACGTCGATCGAGCTTGGCGCGTTCACGCCTCTCGACGTCCGCTAGTTCTTTCGGCGTCGCACCGACTACGCGCACCACTTCGTCATTGATGACCCGTGTGCCGCCTTCGCCAATCGCACCCATTCCCAGTTCGGGCTGATGCGGCGCGCCCAGCTTGCGCACGACGATCACGTCAAGCGGTGCCGACAGAGCCAACGCGACCTCCGCCGCGACGGGCACCCCACCGCGCGCCAGTCCGAGTACGACGACGTTGCTTCCTCGTAGATGGGCCAACTTCGCAGCGAGTTGACGTCCCGCGTCGGCGCGGTCGATAAAGGTCACACTCGCCTCCTCTCCCAAGTTCAGTCTGGCCCCGGTCCAACCCCTAGTGCCGCGAATGTCGAAAAGACGTCTTTTGACGCGAATCCCGTGTATCACCCCTCCGAAAGAGTGCCCCTACGAGGAAAATCAATGATCTCGAGAAGGCTTAGGAATGGTCATGCAGGGGTGACGAAACTCCGTTGATATTTGAAATCTTCTGATTTGATAATCCCTGATAAGCGGCCAATTTTTGATAGGATTAAGGACACTCGACAGTTTCAATTCCACCAACGACCCCTATCATTGATCCGGCAGCAACGACTGCTTCGATATCACGCCACAGCCCTGTGGATCATGTGACCAACCAATGGAGTCGCCTGGTGGGCGCGAGCCGCACACCAGCGCGCGTGGCGCTTTCGTCGAGATCGACGTAGCGCGTCGCGACGGGCCCCGTTCAAGGAGAGCACAATGCGACGACTTTTGTTCGCTTTGTTACTAGCACCGATCAACGTGGTGACGTCGCACGCACCATCGACCACCGCACCCAGCCCCCAGGCGACCACCGTCGAGCTCGCTGCTCGCACGACGCCACGCGCGCCCGCAATTCGGATTCGACACGCCAATATTCAGACGGTGCTCACCATGCGCGAGCTTCGCGCGAGCGCTCTACGGCTGCGGGTGAGCGTGAATCAACTGCGCGCCATGTGGCAACGCGTCGCGATCTGCGAAGTGGCCGGCAATTGGTCGATGGTTGGCCCGGTGTACTCCGGCATCGGATTCCTCAACTCGACGTGGTCGCACTATGGCGGCACGCGCTACGCACCTCTCGCGGGCCTCGCCACGCGCGACGAGCAGATACTCATCGGCATGCAAGTGACCGGTGGCTACGTACCCGACCAGTACGGGTGCTCCCCCGTCGGCTGGTAAGCAATCAATATCTCTTTCAGTTCGCGTTGACCGCACGGTCGGCGACCTGGCGCGCCCACTTGTAGTCCGCTTTGCCGTTCGGCGCCCGACGCACCGCGTCGAGCACGACGTAGGACTTGGGAATCTTGTAGTGCGCCAGCGAGC
>JAJZSX010000003.1 GCA_021849435.1 Actinomycetes bacterium
ATCAGCGGGAGTGTCTACGCCTTCAGGATTCTGTCTTGCGGACAACAGCTGGAAGCATTCGCTCACGGAGGTTGGGCCTCGATGCGCGCCGTTGTTTCCGAACTTTCAGATGTGGCGTTCGCAACCATCATTGCCGAACTCGTCGACGATGGTTACTTAGAACAGATTGGCGTGTTTCGTCCCCTGGGACGTGCTTCACCTGTCATCACCCACAGCGATCTCACTCGTCTTAGTGAGAGAGGCAAACGACTCATCGGACTTTGGGTCGATGACATGACCGTGAATGGCGTGTCGTTCGACCATCAAACCCAGACACCTGTTTCTTGTGCCGTCTGTATGACGACCGAGAATCTAGGGTCAATCTACTTCTCTCGGCCGTGGCTAAGAGTGATTCACGAGGACGGGACCAGCGAGGTTCATCAACTACCTCCAATTGACCTTTGTGACACCCACCGAAAGCTCGCTGCGCTCGGAGACATCGTGATCGGTTGGTGCGACGACGGCAACTGCCGACGATGGGGGGTAGCTGGCCGCAGATCACCCTGTGGCCAACCCTTCCGCGTACTTCCCAAAGAGACATAGAAGGCTACCGTGGTCAGAAGAAGGCGGAAGGTGGTGGTGGAGGCAGCGGGCGACCTCACTTCAATTGCTGCTACTGCAATCCCGATTCTTGGCGGTCCAGTTTCGGCAATCTTGCAGACAATCGAGACTCGCCATCTAAGGGCCGAGATTCGCATGCTGCAGGAGATCAGCAATTCACTCGGTATGCGAATCGACGAGGTCGAGTCGTCTGCCTCCCGTACGGAGGAGTTCCTTGGTTTAACTGACCACGCCCTTCGCGTTGCTCCAAATCTGAGATCAGACGAACTGTTTGAAGGAGTGGCGAATATCGTGGCGCTAGCCATTCTCGTCACGCCGCCCGAAATTGGCCGAGGTCACCTCCTCATAGATATCGCGGGAAGGTTGAGCCCCGAACACCTCGCTGTCCTACGGGCCGTTTCAAGGGTGCTGGCTGATTCGTACGAACATTCTGACCGGAACACGGCCAAAGCTTGGCCAACACGAGCCATCGTAGAGATGCACCCGGAGCTTGAGCCAGTGATCGATCCGCTAATCGGTCAACTCGAATCCTTCGGTGCGATACGGCAGGTCGACTCTTTGTCAGGCATCCGAGCGCAGTCTGGCCCTTTCGAGAGCGGATGGGCACTCTCTGGCTTCGGGGTTCAACTCCTAAATCATCTGGACGGCGGGCTCTAGATAGGACGAATCGGATCGCTGTCTCATGGTGAAAGGGCAACGAATCGTTCAGGGCAGTGAAAAGATCACCTTGATGATGCACGACCGTTGCGCGGATCCCCCTGAACTGATCCACGGCTAACGAGAGTTCCGATGCTCCAGAATGGAGCGAGGAGGACACCCGTGAAGCGAAGGCACCACACCCCCGAGCAGATCATCAGAAAGCTCGCCGAGGGCGACAAATTGCTCAACCAGGGCAACGACCTGGCCGAGGTCTGCCGTCAACTCGAGATTGCCGAGTCGACCTGGCATCGATGGAAGGGTCAGTTCGGCGGCATGAAGGCGAATGACGCGAAGCGCTTGAAGGAACTCGAGCACGAGAACGGCCGGCTGAAGAAGATCGTCGCCGACCTGACCCTTGACGTTGACATGCTGAAAGAGGTCGCCAAGGGAAACTTCTAACCCCGAACGCGCGCCGTCGAGCAGTGGTCATGCTCGAGGTGTCGTTCGGGGTGTCAGAGAGAAAGGCCTGTCAGGTCGTGGGCCAGAACCGTTCCACCCAGCGCCTCGAGGCACCGTTGCCCGACGACGACGAACAAGAGTTGCGACGTTGGCTTCGCGCCTTCGCCAAGGAGCACCCCCGCTGGGGCTGGAAGAAGGCCTATCACCAGTTGCGCCGCGAGGGCCACCGCGTGAACAAGAAGCGCATCCAGCGTCTGTGGCGCGCAGAGGGCCTGAAAGTCCCCTATCGCAAGCGCAAGAAGCCGCTGCGCGGACTCGGTGTCCACGTGGGTGCGATGAGCCCGATCTGTCCGAACGCCATCTGGGCCATGGACTTTCAGTTCGACGAGACCCGTGACGGCAAGCAGCTGAAGATCCTCAACGTCCTCGACGTCTTCACCAGGGAGTGCCTCTCGAACACGACCGAACGATCCATCACCGCCGACGACGTGACGAAGCTGCTCGATCGATTAGTCGCCGAGCGTGGCGTGCCGGCTTACCTGCGCGTGGACAACGGTCCGGAGTTCGCGGCCCATGCGATTCGCGACTGGTGTCGCTTCAACGGATCGTCAACCACCTTCATCGATCCCGGCTCACCGTGGCAGAACGGCCACGTGGAGTCCTTCAACTCGCGCCTGCGCGACGAGCTCTTGAACGGACATCTCTTCGAGTCACTGCTCGAAGCCCAGGTCCTCCTCGAGGACTGGCGACACGAATACAATCATCACCGTCTTCACAGCTCGCTCTGCTACCTGACCCCGGTCGAGTTCAGAGAGCTCTGGGAGGAACAACACCAGCAACGACTCTCATTGGCACTGGCTCACTAACCGGGGTCCCCGCACCGTCGCTCTACGAAAGGAGACCTACTCTCATCAGAAGTCAACAGGGCCTTGATAGAGAGATCACTCAACCAAAATCAACTATGAGCCTTGCTTTCGCAGGATGAGAACATGGCGCAAGAACCCGCGCTCTCGCTCTGCTTAACGGCAGGCTCCATTGGCGAGTCGAATTGCATCCACTGCCAAATCAAGCCTCCCTACGAGTTCCAGAAGATCGTAGGTGCCGATTTCCCCTTCGCAGTTTGCATAGTCCAACAGACAATCGGCGACCATGGTGATGATTCGGCTTGCCGCATACAACTTCTCCTGCTCCGTTGACATGATCCACAACGGTCGCTTGGTCTACATCAGAGTCACAAATCTACTCAACGATACAAGCACGCGACCGCCGAGTTCGAAATGACTCGGGCCAATGGAAAGATCCAGCCGAAGAAGTCGCGAATTTGCCGATCCAGAATGCGACTCAGTCAAGAACACGATAAACCCTCGGCTCACGTCAAGATTGATTGAGCATTGATGGTGCAGTTTCTTCGGATTGAAAATAGTGCTGCTGCCCCTCTTCGAAGCGTTCGGACCAGGCGGCGCGGACAATTTAGTGTCACATCAGTGATGTAATAGTGGTATCTATTGCGTCGGAACAACCGACGCAATGTTTAGGAGCGAGCATGACGATCGAATTGAACGAAAGTGAGTTGCGAATCCGCGACCATGTCACCACCGACCCCATTGTGCTGGCCGCCTTTCGCGTTGCCGCCGATGCTGGACGCAGCCCCGAGAGCTACCTCGATACGGTGCTGGGCCTAGGTGCTCAGGTGGCGTCACTGGCCTCGAACACGATTGGAGTCGAAAAAATCGAAGCCAGCATCACGCACGCCCAGTCCACCATTAGTTCGATCACAGGTCAGCTGAGTGCTTCGATCAAGCAACAGGTATCAGCCTTCTCCGCCGAAGATGGGGATCTGGTGCGCGCCTTCGGCGGGATCATTGATGATTTTCGATCCGAAATCAATGAACTTACTTCCGACGAAAACTCGCCCATGCGCACTGCCATAATGACCAGTCTCGCCGAGGCCCAGAAGCGCATCGAAGATAACGCATCACGGGCCTCCGAAAAGCAGCAGGCGGCAATTGCACGAATGCTCGACCCATTGGACCCCCAGTCACCCTTGCGCGCCATCACCGAACGCCTCGACGTAGTCAACAAAGCCATCGTCGAGGTGAAAGAGGGGCAGACGAAGGAACTCGCTAGGGTCGACGCCCTCGAAGGCGGGATTTTCGGTGGCATGGAGTATGAGGAAGTGGTGGTTCAAAGCTTGCAGGCGGTGGCGTCATTCGCAGGCGACGACTGTGAACCCACTGGCAATTCGATTGGTCGTGTCCCCCGCAGCAAGATGGGCGACGCGACGGTCAACCTCAAAGTCGGTACCTCCGTGTACGCAAGGTTGGTCATGGAGGCAAAGAACAAGAGACTGACAATGAAAGATTGGGAGAGTGAGCGTGATGGGAGTCTGGAGAATCGCGCAGCCACCGGCTTCATCGGTTTGTGTAAACATCTCGAGGACATGCCTACCGGCAGCCGCCTATTCATCATGAATCCTAAAGCCATGGTGCTGGCCTTCGACCCAGCGTGCGACGATAGAGAACTGCTGTTCATGGTGTATCACCTCGTACGAATCGCTACCTTGAATGATTCAGGGACACTTGACGACATCAGTGCTGGAGAGGTCAATCATTACCTCGCCGAAACCGTCAAGGCGCTCACATCCTTTGACACGATTACCCGCTCCGCATCGTCAATCAAGAACACCGCTGAAAAGATCTTCAACGAGGCCAAGGAACTTCAGGGCACGATCAACGCCAACCTGATTGCTGCCCAGTCAGCGTTAATGCCGCACATCGAGCCTGCGGGGATAATCGAAGGGCAGGCCTCTACGGAGCGTGGGCTCCCTGAATCCACGCTCTGACGCTTTGTTCATGGATCCCTAGCTGCAAGTACGACAGGGCAGTCGCCTCGCCTCGATTTACCACGATCGACTCTCGAACTGGATTGCCCATGGTCCAATACGTCATCCCAGCCATACCCTCATGACTGCAGTCCACGCGCCAAAGGAAGATCCCAAAACGTCGACTCAGGACCTCAACTATTTGCCCATGCGCATAGGGGAGTGAAACTATTGACCCGTCAGTTCTGGATTCGTAACTCGAACCACTCGCCGTTCGAGTTGGCAAATCGCATAACCCCAACGACGCCAAAACCGGCCTCATGTAGCCAATCTTGTAGCCTAAGTCCCAAATTCGAGAGAACTTCGGTGGACGCAGGCGGACTAGTCGACCCTTCTAACCAGGAGAGATGGACGTCCAGGGACGCACTCGGACAGGACAGAATGGATCCCAAGGTGCCGGGATCGAGACCCGGGCGGCCCACAAAATTCCTGGTCACACGCTCTGGCATTGACCGTTCGAGGTCCTCTGGGGAGTTTCTATGATTCTCGTCACAAAGGACCAGTGCGGACTTTGCACGTCATTGATCCTCAATAATGAAGCACGGTTTGCACGAAGCGGGCAAGTATTCTCATCGATTCGTCGGAGCAGAGCACCATTTCACGATCTTCTCCCACTTCGAGACGTAACTACCGAGGTCTTCCGCCAATACGTTGTCTACGCCCTTTTGGAAGTCCAGAGCGAGTTCCTCCCAGGTTGCCTTCGAACCAGGCCGATTCCTCTCCCTTTGCGCCTTCTCCATCTGGACATGTGAGAGAACATAGAACTCATCTTTGCCGTCATCCATCAGCCGGCAGAGCACCCAGAAGTCGGGATGTTCCGTCGTCCTCGTCGGATACTTCTGATAGAAGCCTGTTACGAACCGGCCGGTGGTAGATGACTTAACCTCGACGACAGTCGCTTTACGGCGTCGCCCGACCACGTAGATGTCGATTCCCTTCATGTGGCCGTAGGTGATCGTGGCGAAGAGACCTCGCTTAAGGAGTTCGGACGCCACGCGGTATTCGCCAGCAAGGTTGAGGTGGTACTTGTCGAGACCCATGCGCACCTAACGCTAGATCCAATGACGGTTGTTTGAGCGTTGCCTTGCCGAAAGCACCGAATATCGTCGAAAGGCAATCCGCCTACGCAGATATCTCAGAGTTGAATTCGAAGCTCGAATTGGTCACCACTGCACTCTCGAATTGGATGGTCCCGACGGCTCGAGTACCACTTTCATGTGGCCGCCGGGGGCAGACCCAGGTGCTTGACGCCGCGGTTGACAGACTGGACCGATCCCATACTGTGGTGATGATGTGGGCCCCGTTCAGGCTTGCGTCCACCTTCGCCAGCGCATTGGCGAAGGGGTTGCCGAACGAAGATGGAAGATCTCACACCATCGATGTGTCAGACATGACCTCGGTGAATCGCTGGACGTCAACGTTTCCACCAGAGATGATGACGCCGACCTTTTGTCCCCGTACGTCGATCTTGCCCGCCAGGAGCGCAGCCACCGCCGTTGCTCCACTGGGCTCCGCCACGATCTTCACGCGCTCAAAGAGAAAGCGCATGGCCCTTCTGACCTCCGCATCGGACACCGTGAGTATTCCATCCAGTAGCGGTGCGGCAACGTCAAAGTTGAGTCTTCCAGGGGTTGGCAGCTGCTGACCATCGGCGATCGTTTGGCCCACTTCAACGCTCACCCGCTTCCCCGCCACCAAGGAGCGCTGCCAGTCGTCTGAGGCGTCTGGCTCGACACCGACGATCTGGACCGTGGATTGCGCCGCTCTCGCGGCGAGTGCGCATCCCGCGAGAAGGCCGCCACCTCCAGTGGGGACGAGAAGGACGTCCAGCCGCGTGGCTTCCTCCATGATCTCCCGACCCGTCGTTCCCGCTCCAGCGATGATGAGGGGATCGTCGTAGGCGTGAACAATGGTCGCACCGAGTCGGGCGGCGAGCTCACGCGTCAGTTCCTCTCGGTCCGCCGTGTACCGATCGAACAAGATGACGTCAGCGCCGTAGGCCCTCGTCGCCATGGCCTTCGAGTCGGGCGCGTCATCAGGTACGAGAATGGTCGCCGTCGTGCCACACAGGCGCGCTGCGAGAGCCAGCGCCTGAGCGTGGTTTCCCGATGACGACGCCACGACTCCTCGAGACCTCTCCTCGAGAGAGAGGCTCGAGACGCGATTGAACGCCCCGCGAAACTTGAAGGCGCCGACGCGCTGAAAGTTCTCCGCCTTCAGGAGAACGTGACCTCCCACCGCTTGATCGAGCGCCGCGCACGTCAGCAGTGGCGTACGGTGGGCCACGCCCCGGAGGCGATAGGCCGCGGCTTCGATGTCGATGAGGTCGGCGTCACTCACGGTCGTATGGTCCCCCGCTCCCAGGAGCAAGTGAGGTGCAACGGGGCGCTGGGGCTTTCGTAGTGCGATGAGTCGTCACTCGCCAACGGCGCCGTGCCGGGTCGGAGATCGTTCACGGAGAGCTCGGCCTCGTAGGTAGCGACGTGCGACATCGCACCTTCGACTCTCACGAGCTTGGGGGTGCGTCGTCGTCACGGGATGTCGGATATCGGCCCGGTCGCTCCATCACTCGCTCGTCCAGCGGGCGAAAACCATAACGCGTGTAGAGACCGTGGGCATCACGAGTCGCGAGGAACCAGCGGAACCGCGCACCGAGCCCCTCTTCAACCATGGCCTCGACCATCCGACCTCCAATGCCTCGCCCGCGATGCGATGCAGCGACGTAGACATCGGCCAGGTAGGCGTCACTGACGCCATCGGACATGGCGCGCGCAAAGCCCACGAGCTCGCCACTCTCCGCGTACGCCCCAATGACGCGCCACGCGCCTCTGAACTGACGTTCCACGTCGTCTCGGGTTCGCCAGCGGTGCCAGTAGGCGTCGGTGGAGAGGTAGTGCCAGACCGCGTCGAAGTCGAGGCGCCCGCGGTCGTCGTCGAGTAGGTACGTCTCCATGACCTGCCCCGGGTCGTCAGTCGGGCTTGGGCACTTGCTGGGCGAACGACTCGGCGATGTCGATTCGACGCATGAAGGCGACGTCGTCGAAGCCTTGGGCGTAGGCAATGAAGCGCGCCAACGCGTCGGCCCGCGCCGGGTTGCCACTGATGCGCGGGTGGATCCCGATGGACATCATACGGCCCACGTCGTCACCGTCGTTGCGCAGGCGGTCGACGGTCGCCTTGGCGGTTTCGAAGAACTGCTCCGGGCTCCCGTACCCGGTGCCCACGATGTAGCGAGCGTCGTTCACGACGAGCGAGTACGGCACGACGAGGTGCGAGCGGCCATTGACCTTCGTCCAGTAGGGAATGTCCTCGTTGTAGGTGTCCGAGTCGTAGACGAATCCACCCTCCTCCACCACGAGATCACGCGTGTTCACGCTCATCTCGCGGCAATACCAGCCAACGGGACGCTTTCCGGTGGTCTTCTCAATCGACTCAACCGCCAGCCTGATGGCCTCACGCTCCTCGTCGCGGGTCATCTCATAGTGGTTGGACCAGCGAAACCCGTGGCCGGCTGCTTCGTCCCCACGACGCGCCAACTTTTTCGCCACCTCGGGATTGCGCTCGAGCGCCACCGCCGCCGCAAAGAACGTCACGGGGACCTGCGCCGCGTCGAAGACGCGGAACAGTCGCCAGATGCCCGCCCGCGAACCGTACTCGTACATCGACTCGACGGCGAGATCGCGTTGGTCATCGACGGCGAACGGCAGCTCGTAGAGCCCGTCGTTCACGCCGTCACCCATCGCGAAGGTCTTCTCCGAACCTTCCTCGTAGTTGATGACGATCTGGATGGCGACCTTGGCCTCGTTGGCCCAACGCACCACCGGCGGATGCTCACCGTAGCCAACGAGTTCGCGTCGTGGCCCCGGGACCCCTTCGCTTAGGTCAGTACGCTGAAAGAACTGTTCGTTCATTGTGATGAATCCCCCTTTCTTGTGGGCTCTTTCAACCAGCCTCTTAGTCGAGTCCGGCCAGACTGCGCGCGCCATCGACGACAATCAACTGACCGCTGAGGTACGCGGCCTCTTGACTCGCTAGAAACTGGTAGACGTAGGCGATGTCCTCGGGCGTTCCCACCCGCCCGACCGGCACCTTGGGTCCCACCTTCTCCAACGCCTCGAGACCAAGAGAGTTGATTGGGTCGAGCGCTTGGGGCGTGCGAATGACGCCCGGTGCCACAGCATTCGCCGTGATGCCAAAGGGGCCGAACTCAACGGCGAGGGATTTGACCAGCCCGACGAGGCCACCCTTGGCCGCCGCGTAGTGCGAATGCTCGGGCCAGCCGGAGACCGTACCGGCCACCGACGAGGTCGCGATCAAGCGCCCAAAGCCCTGTCGCTTCATGTGGGGGATGCAGTCACGAAAGACACGCCACGCCCCATTCAGATCGACGTCGATGAGATGGCTCCACGCCTCGTCGCCTAGTTCCTCCAGGGAGACTTTGCGCGCGATTCCGGCGTTGGCGACGGCGACGTGCACCCCACCAAGCTCGTCGACGGCGCGCTGGGTCAGGCGCGCAACTTCGCTCGTTGAGGCCACGTCGACCGCTTCGACCACGCATCGCCTTCCCATCAATTCGACGTCGCGGCGCACCAGTTCGATGTCGTGACCATCCGGTGGATACCACGCCAGCGCCACGTCCGCCCCCGCGGCGGCGAAGACACGCGCCGTCGCCGCTCCAATTCCTGACGCCGCACCCGTGATGAGCGCAACGCGACCCGTCATCTCAAACATTCGTTTCTCCTGTCCTCATGCTCACTTCAGATCCGTGGGCGCTGATGTCGCGCCCCGCGTCGACGCTGCCGAAAGCTCCCTCGGCGGCGAGGGACTGTCGCTGCTGCTCGGAATAGCCGAGCAGCAGCGACATCACCGCGTCCGCATCCTCGTGACGGCGTGGGGCTCGTCGATGGGTCATCGGTTCTTCGCCAACGCGAACGGCACTCGCGACCTGGCGCACCTCGCCGAAACGAGGGTGATCGGTGGAGACGACGACGCGTCGCGCCACTGATTGGGGGTCGGCGAGCGCTTCGGCCACCGAGTTGACCGGGCCGCACGGCACCTGGGCGAGAGTCAGGACCGCCACCCATTCGTTGGTAGGACGCTGCAAGAAGGCATCACTGAGGATCGCCAGGACTTCGTCCGCGTGCTCGAAGCGTGCAGCGAACCCCTGGAAGCGCGGATCGAGCGCGAGGTCAGGCATCTCCAACGCCTCCACCAGGCGACGCCAGAACTTCTCCTTCGGACACGCGACGACGAGCCAGCCATCTCGCGTCTCGAACACCTGGAAGGGAACGATCGACGGGTGCGCGGAGTGATGGGTACGGCGCGGGATGAAGTCGCCGTTGAGGCTCCAGGCCGCGGGATAGGTCAGCATCGACATGGCCGTTTCGAAGAGGCTCACGTCACAGTCACAGCCCACGCCGTCACGACGGGCCGCGTGCAGCGCGGCCAGCATCGAGATCGCTGCGACCAACCCGCCGGAGTAGTCCACGATGGACAGCCCCGACTTCGTCGGTGGCCCGTCGGGTTCGCCCGTCAGATCCATCCAGCCGGTCAGGCCCTGGATCACGTAGTCATATCCCGGGTCGGCCCGCCGTGGTCCGGTCATCCCGTAGCCGCTCAGCGAACAGCAGACGATCTTCGGGTTAATGCTCTTGAGATCGCCGAAGCGAATGGCGAGGCGCTCGGGCACATCGCCACGGAGGTTCGAGTAGACGATGTCGCTGACGCGCACCAGGTCTTCAAAGACGGAGCGCCCCGCAACCGTGTTGAGGTCGAGGCTGAGGCTTCGCTTGTTGCGATTGAACGCCTCGAAGAAGATGCTGTCCTCGCCCTCTTGCTGGGGCGTTACGTAGCGTCCGATGTCGCCGCCCACGCTGGGGTCCTCGATCTTGATGACGTCGGCTCCCAGGTCGGCTAGCTGCACCGAGCCGAACGGCCCCGCGCCGTACTGCTCGATGGCTAGGATTCGGACATCCTCTAGCGGTCTCATGTCAGGACGCCCGCACAGACCGATTGCTGCGTCGCCACCGAACCAGGTCACGCGTGCGAGCCATCTCGTTTCTCACGATCATGATGCCCTCGTCCACGCCCATGCCGGGCTTGGCGAGCACCTGGTCGGCGCCACAGGCCATCGCCACGTGGGTGCTCACGCGAGCCGACTGGTCGGTCTCGTTGCACGTCCCTCCGCAGTAGGAGCGCAACCCGCGCTCGTGCACGAGCAGTAGCGCCTCGATGGTGTTGTTGATTCCACCGAGATCAGGCGTCTTCACGTGGATGACGTCGGCGGCCCCCGCCTGGGTGAAGACATCAATGTCCTCCAACGTATTGCACCACTCGTCGACGACAATGGCCACGGGGATCTCTCGCGTGCGCAAGAGCTCGCGCAGCTTGGCGTAGGTCGCCACCTGGCCATCGCGGCTACCGGCGTCGATGGGATGTTCGACCCAGAGGCCAAAGGGTGCTGCGGCCTGCGCCAAGGTGGCGAGATACGTCGCGACGCGCTCGAGGTCACCTTCGAATGCCAGACCGATGGTCCCGTAGGTGTCGATGTGAAACCGCGGGAGGTAGTCGGGGTTCGTACGCACGCTGAGAACGCGATCGCGCAGCCACTCGACGTACTCGAGAAGCACTTCGCCACTGGGGCCAAGCTTGGTGTCGACTTCGTTGATGAGGCCGTGAGGCATCACGTCGACTTGCTTGAGGATCATCTTGTCGACGTTGGCGTAGCGATCATCGCCGGTCTGGGCGAAGAGGGGAACGAGGTCGATCTCGACGTCGACCCCGTACTCTCGTTGCACGACCTCAGCCATCGTGAGATGGCCCGCCAGAGCCGCCGCGTGCAAGAGCGCCTGCGTGACACCGTATCGAACCGAGGTCGCGAGCGGCGCACCGTCCACCAAGAGCCCGTCAATCTCCTCGGCAGCCGCTCGAAAACCCTGAAACGTCCGACCGACCAGGTGTGGGATGACGTGATCGTGGAGCTGCGCCAAGAGGTCGTCCACACTCGAAAGAGGGGCTCGTCCCCCCGCGCCGGCGTACTGCACCTCCGCACAGTCCCCGAAGGCCGTCTGGCCGTCAGAGAGAACCAACGTCACCGAAATGGCGACGCCGGGCTCGCGAATCGCGGTGAACCCCGCGGTCACGGGCAGGCCGGTGTAGAGGAATCCGTCGTGTGTCCGGCCCGCACGTATCGCGCCCTGGTCGTCACGAAAGAACCCGGTTGCCACCGGCGTGCACACGACGTCGAGGATCTTCATATCATCACGTCTCCGCCGTTCGGACCGAGCGTGGCGCCCACGTAGTACGAGCCGCCGTCTGACGCCAGCAACACTGCCGTCGGCGTGATCTCCTCTACTCTTCCAAAGCGTCGAATCGGCAGCTCGGCAAGCTTCGCGTTGCGCCACGCCTCCGTCTCGCTCTCGAGCAGCGGCGTCTCGATGGCTCCGGGGGCGATCGCGTTCACTAACACTCCTCGGTGCGAGACCTCCCGGGCGAGCGCCTTGGTGAGTCCGATGACCCCGGCCTTGCTCGCCGTGTAGTGCGTCGCTGACACGCCGCCGATGTACGCGAGCTGGGAGGCGATATTGATGATGCGGCCCTCGCCTCGCTCGAGCATCTGGCCGATCAGGGCTCTCGTACACAAGAACACGCTGCGCAGGTTCGTGTTCAGCACGTGATCCCACTGGACGGAGGTCATGTCTTCGAGGAGCGCCTCGCTAAAGACACCGGCGTTGTTCACGAGGATGTCCACACGCGCGAAGTGAGCGAGCGCCTCCTCGGTCATGGCGGCGACACTGCGCTCATCACTGACGTCGGCCTGGATGAATCGCATTCGCCCGCCGAAGGCCGCAACGGCGTCCATCGTCTCTCTCGCGCGCGACTCGTCGACGAGGTCAGCCACCACGACGGTGGCTCCTTCGCGAGCGAAGGCGATCGCGATGCCTTGACCGATGCCTGACGCCGCACCCGTGACGAGGGCGACCTTTCCGTCGAGCTGTCCCATCGTTACTTTCCTCCGCCCGTCTGTTGAGCCGTCTCCCACACCTTGCGAATTTCACTTCCATTCGAGAGGTCAAAGCGATGCCGCATCAAGAAGATCGATGCCTCGTGTTGGGCTCGATCGTCACTCGCGACACAGTCCTCGGGAATGACGACGTAGTAGTCGTTGAACATCGCGTCGCGGGCCGTCGACTCGACGCATCCCTCGGTGGTGCACCCGGTGACGACGACGGTCTGGATCCGATTGGAGCGCAGCAGCATGTCGAGATTGGTGCCCCAGAATCCACTCGAACGGTACTTGCGCACCACTAGCTCGTCGACGCGTGGGCGAAACTCGGCAACGAACTCGTGTCCCGCGGTGCCCGGCACCGTGTAGGTGAGAGGTAGATCTCCTTGGCGAAAGTCGCCGTGCATGCGCAGGTTGAACCGATGCTGGGCCGGCGAGTCACTCATGTGATCCGCCAACTGGGTGTTCTGGAGGTGGATGACCACCACGCCGCTCTCCCGGGCCGCGGTCAACAACTCGACCTGATGGGGCCGAGACTCTTCGTACATCGAGAGGTCAACTCCCATCTGGCCGAACAGCCCGTCTGGATCGACGAAGTCGTGCTGCATGTCGATCACCAGGAGCGCGGTGTGCGCTGGATCAACCAACTCCTCAATTTCCGTATACACGTGCTTTCCGTGAACATCAATCAAGAGACTCAATCCTCCATAATCTCTGGGTGCCGCGCGGCCTCCTCCTCCACCGTGGGGTGTTGGAGCGACGTTGCTCGTGCGGCCAACAGACTCTGATCCTCTTCGCCGGGAACCAGATCTTCCTCGGCGACAAAGGTCCCGATCGCCGCAATCTTCTCCGGCGACGTCTTGCGGTAAGTAAGCAGCAGCACGGTGCCGAGCGCGATCCAGCCGAGGGTGATCCACGGAACGAGGCTGAAGGGCCAGCTCTGTCCGGGCTTCGCAACGCTCCACAGGGGGTAGGCGAACGCCGCGACGCCGGCGATGGGGATGACGACGTGACGCCACCAGTTGCGCTCTGGCTGCTTCCAGAAGTAGCGGATCAGCGCGATGTTTGACATGCAGTAGACGATGACGATTGCGACCGTGCCGATCGATCCAGTGAATCCGTAGTTGCCCGTGGCCCCCGGGCCCAGCCAGGCTCCACCGGCCAAACCAATGGCCACGGTGAAGACCGTCTGACCGATGATCGCCACGTAGGGAGAGAACCACTTCGCGTGGACGTGTCCGAAGGAGACCGGCAGCACGCGGTCGCGACCCATGGAGAACATGACGCGCACCGTGGTGTTGTGAATTGCCATGAAGCAGCTGAACAGTCCGGCGATCGCCGCGAGTTCGATGGGCTGGAGCAGCCATGACGCGTAGTGGTGGCCCAGCGTCACAAAGGGGTTGGGGTCACTGAGGAACTTGAGCAGGTTCGCGTGGTTGTTCAGGCCGTAGCCAGTCGTGAGCGCGTACATGGCAAAGACATAGAAGACACCGA
Organism: Actinomycetes bacterium; assembly: GCA_021849435.1. The sequence goes on from JAJZSX010000003.1 coordinate 14,079, forward strand.
CCGAGATCAAGGCACCGCTCACCGCCATCGGGACGTTGCGCTTTGGATTCTTCGTCTCCTCGCCCAGCGTGGCCGCGGCGTCAAAGCCGATGAAGGACAGGATGCCAAACACCACGCCCATTCCAACGCCCGACACTCCGTGAGGTGAACTGCTGGGCAAGAACGACTTGATCGTGTTGCCGCTGCCTCCGTGAACGATGGCGAGCACGGACAGCACCAAGAAGATGACAACTTCGAGGAAGAGCAGCACGAGGTCCACGTTGACCGACGCCCTGATCGAACGCAACGAGAGGCTCAAGATGATGAGCATCGCGAGCAGTGAGAACAGCCACCAAGGAACGTTCGAGTTGAAGGTCGACAAGAAGTAGTCATGGACGAACGAGCCGAACGCCGTGAACAATCCCGGCGCCAGAATTGCGTACCCGATCCAAAAGAGCCAGCCCGTGTAGAAGCCGGCGCTCGGGCCGAGTCCGGCACTGTTGAACGTGTAGAAGGATCCCGCCGAAGGCAGACGCCGTGCGAACTGCACCACCGAGTTTCCGACGAGCAAGCAAGCAATAAAGGCCACGAGGAACGAAAGCGGTAGGGCTCCACCAGCTTGGGGCCCGGCCGCCGGTGCGTTGAGCACCACCGCCAAGACCGGTGCCATGGCGGCGGCGGACAACGCAATGGCGTTCGGGATGTTCAAGACACCCCGTTCGAGCCGATGCGGTGATGCGCCTGTCGATGTCGGACTAGATACTTCAGCCATAAACTCCCCCTATGAACTTGCGGCGACTGATCGATCACCGACGAATGTTACTTAATGCACTGATATATCAGACTTCGCATCTAAGATACATCAGATGGATAGCCATTTCAAGTAAATCGGAAGAGTGACCTGTCGCATTGTCTGCCCGTGGCCGCTCGTAATCTCCTAACGGTGACAAAGTTGGTGTAATGAAAGTAAAGTTGAGAGAAATTCCCGCTGCAGTCGAACGCGACAGTGACGTTGCCTACGGCCTCTTGCTTGATCGCATTGTGAATCTCTCCATACCGCCCGGCGCCATTCTCAACGAACAGTCGCTGGCCGCCGAGCTCGATTTCGGCCGCACCCCCGTTCGTGAGGCGCTCGCCCGTTTAGCGGCGGACCGCTTCGTGACCATCCTTCCGCGGCGCGGCATAATCGTCACCCCCATCACCTTCGAAGACGTTCTCGCCATGTTCGAAGCCCGTGAAACGATCGAGTGCGGCGTTGCCTACATCGCGGCGACTCGCGTCACTCAAGATGATCTTGAGGAGATGCGAAGACTGGTCATGGCTGCCGACGCAGCAAGGACGACGGGGGACTCCGAACGCTTCCTCTTGGCGGACCACGCGGTGCACACCTTCTTGGTGCACATGATCAAGAACCCCATCCTGCAAGAGGCGGCCGAGCGCCTCCTCGCGCACAACCTACGATTCTGGCGGCTCTATTGGCGCGACCGACCGGTTCGTCCCGAGGCGATGCTGTCACACGCCCCCTTGATCGCCGCCGTCGAAAGTCAAGATTCGCGCACCGCCGAAGAAGCCATGCGCCACCACCTTCGCGCCTCGTGTCAGCTCGTCCAGTGGCTGTTTGATCGTTGAGCGCCACGATGACCGAACGCCTCGCGCGGAGTTATCTCTACGTCCCCGCTGATGCGACCGAGCGCCTGACGTCGTCCCACCGGCGAGGCGCTGACGCAATCATCGCCGACCTCGAAGACGCAGTCGCTCTGAAGCACAAGGATCTCGCGCTCCACAACGTGACCGAGTGGCTGCGTTCAGATGACCAGACGCCCAGTGAACGATGGGTACGCGTGAATCCCGGTCAACGAGGTCTCTTCGAGATCGCTGCCCTCTTCGATGAGAGTCTCAGCGGCATCTGTCTGCCCAAGGTGCGCGGCCCGGAAGATGTCGAATCCGTCGCAAGGCTCCTCGACGAGTTGGAGGGCACCGCCAACACGCCGTCACCGGTATCGCTGATGCCCCTCATCGAGTCAGCGACCGCGGTGCGGTCGCTCTCGGGCATCGCCACCGCGCCGCGCGTCCTTCGACTTCAAATTGGCGAGATTGATTTGGCCGCCGACTTAGGGGTGGTAGGCGGCGATGAGTCGAACGAACTGGCGTTCTCACGTGCGAGCGTGGTGATCGCCTCGGCCGCCGCGGGACTCCTTCCACCCGTCGGCGCCGTTTCCACCGAGTTCCGTGATCTCGAGAGTTTCGCCGCCTCCACGCGACGACTTCGCTGTAGCGGCTTCGTCGGGCGAGCGGCTATCCATCCTGCGCAGATCCCAATCATCCACGACGTGTATGCCGCGAGCCCCGACGAAATCAGTCGCGCGCAACGCCTCGTCGACCAGTACGACACCGCGCTTGCGAGCGGCCAAGGCGTCGTCGTCGACGAAGATGGCCGCATGGTGGACGAGGCCGTCGTGCGCCAAAGCCGCAGGCTCCTCACGCTCGCGCAACGACGTAGGTGATAGCTCGAGATGAAGGAGAGTGAGCAAAGTGGCAGACGTTGAAGGTTGGCGGGGCCGATTCTTTGAGGACTTCCACGTCGGTGACGTTTACCACCATTCTCTGGGGAGAACGGTCACCGAGACCGACAACTCCTGGTTCACCTTGCTCACCCAGAACACCGCCCCCCTTCACTTCGACAAGCACTACGCCTCTCAAACCGAGTTCGGGCGACCGCTTGTGAACTCGACATTCACCCTCGCCCTCGTCACGGGCCAATCAGTCAGTGACGTCTCACAGAACGTCATGGCCAATCTCGGCTGGGACGAGGTGCGCCTCCTCAAGCCGCTCTTTGAGGGCGACACCGTCTACTCCAAGTCTGAGGTCTTGGAGCTTCGAGACTCCAAGAGTCGGCCGAAAGTCGGTGTCGTGACAGTGCGAACCACCGGCTTCAATCAAGACGGGGTCATCTTGATCGAATTCAATCGCACGCTTCTCGTGTATCGCCGCGGGCAGGGGCCGACCATCCCTTCACCTTTGCCAAAACTGGATCAGCCGTAGGGGTGTTCCGCGACTGCAGTTGACACTGTCAACTAAACGCGCACCAGTCCCCTTGTCCACTTGCTACTTCGCCTATACGGTCAAGAATTTGAATGCGCACGTCTCAACCCCCGAGGCCACGACTGGTGGCGAGAGACTGCGCACCAGCAAGTTCGCGACATTCGGCATCTTGCTCTCAGTCGCTTGGATGCCCACTGACTGGAGGCACGGTCTGAACCTGGGCCAGCTCGGAATACTGGCGACGTTCCTTCTTGCGCCTATCGGTATGTTCTGCAGCGCGAATGCGCTGGGTTGTATTCGCAGCGGTCGAGAAGGCGGTCGCACATTGGCCCGCTGGACACTCTCGCTCGGTGCACTGGGGAGAGCGTTCGCCTTCCGTCTCCTCGTTCGCTGATTACCCCAGTCAGGACAAGGCTCCTGGCAGCGACGTGGACACTCCCTCTTCATCCAAATACTTCGCGCGGGTGCGTATCCGATCGAGCTGATTATTTGGACTGCGTCCTTGTAGAGACCGGGCAGCGTTGATAATCAGTGCCGTCAACCGTTGCCCTCAAACCTCAATCCGAAGTTCAAATTGATCACCGTCGCCTTTCTGGAATTGGATCGTCCCTACGGCTCGAGAACCACTTTCGTGTAGCCACTGGTGTAGCCCAAGGCCCAAATTCGAGAGGATTTCAGCGGACGTCGACGGATTAGCCAACGGATCTGACCAGGTCAGACGGATTTTCACGGATGCGCTCCGACGAGCCTGATCCGATCCCAAGGTGCCGGGATCGAGACCCGGGCGGTCCCCGTTGAGCAACTTCTCACCCTCTGCGAGCTTGCGCAATTTGTTCTGTGTAACCGTGCAACCGAGTCAGAACGACCAATTGCCCATGGATTGCCCGCAGAATCCAAATTCCGTACATCTGGTTCAAGAAGACCCTTTTGATCAGGAACATCCGTAACTGCAGTGACAACTTGATTTCTGCTTCCCAAGCTGAGAACGCGGGTTCGATTCCCGTCGCCCGCTCCAACGGAGTACCTGGTCACAGGATAAATATCACGATGCGAGACCAAGGTTTCACCTCCAAGTCCGATCGAAGTTGATCAGGGATTTTTCTCGCAGTCCTGCCGCGGTCCTGCCCAAGACCACGTCTCTGTGCGGTGTCTTCCGCACGCAAGTGAAACAAGTTGCGAGGATGTTGAAGGCGGGACTCACGTTGCTTGAACAATTGGCCAGTGCGCACCGGGAAGCGACCTCAGAGTGGGCGACTGATAACAGTTGACACGGTACGGACGAGATGCGCGAAGCGCAGTCTCGCTATCCAGAAAGGACGGTGAACACCCTAACCTTGCCCCGTGAGACCGACCTCGCGTCTGATTCTGATCACTCTCCCGCTTCTGGCCGTCGCCCTCGTCGGCATCGCTTCCGGCAGTGCTGTCGGGGCATCTTCAGCTCCGCGTGTCGCTCGGTCGCCATCCACCCTGACGTCGACGTCGCTGGGACTTAGCACTGAGGTCGACTCCGTCGACATGGTCAATTCGACGACCGGTTTCGCAGTCGTGAGCAACGCCGCCGAGTCGACAATCAATCGTTTCTACCTGGCGAAGACCATCAGCACGGGAACGAGTTGGATCACTCTTGGCCCGCTTCCTTACAAATCGTTTAAAGGGCCAACGGCGCCCAGCATGCCGACCCTCAACTTCGTCACCACTTCCGTCGGCTACGTCACGGCTCCCTCTGGTGGACGTGTCTTCGTAACCAATGACGGTGGCCGAATCTGGAATCCGGTTTCAACGCCAGGCATCTGGCCGACCATCCAGATCCGTGGCAACTCGGCACTGATTGTGAGCGACAAGTGCACGGGACCCCTACCGGACTATGGCCCCCTGCGTTGTCCGAGCGTCGTATCTACCTACCGACTTGGGGCAACGAAACCCGAGGCGACAAACCCGATCCCGGCCGTCAACCACACCGCGTGGCGCGCGGCCATCGCCTTGGCGGTGCCCACTCCTTCGACATTCGTCGTGCAAGAGGGCGGCACGCAGCCCGGTATGGCAACGCACCTTCTTGATTCGACCAACGACGGGCGAACATGGCACCCGCTGAAGGACCCGTGCGGCCAACTGCTCATCCAGCAGCTTCTCACGCCCTCGCCCATGCGCTGGCTTCTCTCGTGCTTCCTCGACGGGGGGATGATGCAGGGAACCAACAAGCTCTATGAGTCGCGCGATGGGGGGAGACGATGGACGCTGTTGTCCTACTCCGGCGAGCAGCGCTTCTACGTCGGCAACATCGCCGACACGTGGAACACGCTGGTCCTCTCCGGAAACAGCCAGATGATCTTCAGTGCCGTAGGGGGCGCCGCGGGAGGTATCGAACGCAGCGCCGACGGGCGGCACTGGATTCCCGCACGGTTCAATCCAGCGTCGGGCGGTGCGCCCGAGTGGATCGACTCCTTCGGCGCGACTGGCGTACTGTTCGGAAACCAGTCCGGCAACGTCTGGAGAACCTTCAACGGCCTGACGTGGGCGCCACTGAAGCTCATCGCGGGTCGCTTCCGAGGACTACCGATCTGTACGCCCGGGCGAGGCGTCAGCGTCACGCTCGGCCCGGTCCGTCTCTCAGCTGGATCCTCGCTCAACACGATCATCTTCACGAACAACGGCCAGCACGGCTGCTACCTCGACGGGGCACCGAGCCTGCAGCCCACCTCGGGCGCGGCACATGAGCCAGCCGGGCCACCGGCCGCGAGCTACGCGAAATCGGGGCAGGGAGGATTCACCGTCCTACGTGCACATGGGGGCATGGCCAGCGTCACTCTGACGATGCAGAAGACCTCCGCCATGCGACCAGGTTCATGCCGGACCCGAAGGGCCACCTCGGCAATCATCGGGTTCAACCCGCCGGCTCGCTTCTTGCTCTCCTTCGGGCGGCTCCCTCGGACGGTCTGCGCGCTCGTGACGACGTCACAGGTCTCGGGCGTCGTTCGGGGCATTGCGAATGGTCCCTGAGCACCGCCACTGAGTTGGTCGGCCTTCTGTACAGGCGTGCACCGGTGTACCACTTTCACACGTTGACCAGGTAGCATGGCTCCACTTCCCAAACCCGCTGCCCTGAGAGTTCGCTGGCAATCTAATCAGATGAGATCTATACTAAAAGAGCCTTTCCAATACTTTACTAGAGAAACCTCTACTATTCTGCATGAACCTAACGGATCCCTCTCTCAGTTGGACGTCATCACTTGATGGGCCCGTTCTCAGCGTGCTCGCCGAGTACGACCGCCCACTCACCGTTACCGAGATCGCCGAGAAGGCCGCGCGGGGAACCGAGGTGGGAGTCCGACGGGTCATCCAGCGTCTTGTCACCCAAGGCATCGTCATTGGCATCGCCATCGGCAAGCGCAGCGGGTATCGCCTCAATCGTGATCACGTCGCTGCAGACGGCGTCATTCGCCTGACCGGGCTTCGCCGCGTTCTCTGGTCACGTATGGCTGACCACATCGCACACTGGCCAGCCAAGCCGGTCCTCGTCCGCGTCTTCGGGTCCGCCGCTCGAGGCGACGGAGACGAGATGAGTGACATTGACGTTCTCTTCGTACGACCCGCCACGGCGAAGGAGTTTCAGGAGCGGCGTTCAAGCAGCCAATCGGTGACAGACCTCCTTGAGTCAGTTGCGTTGAGTCTGGGTCAAGTCGGCGCCTCCCAATGGGGATCGAGTGAGCTCACCCAGTTTGAATCGGATCTCGCCAGACTTGCTGAGGACGTGAGGACCTGGTCCGGCAATGCAATGCAGGCAGTCGTCCGATCAGGTCTCGAGTGGCAACGCGAAGTTCGCACTAGGCACGCCACTGCGACGGAGATACAGCGAGAGGGCTTGACTCTCTTCGAGCAAAGTTCGCTGGGTACAACACAGTTCGGCGCCATGGTGAGAAATGTCAGCGAATAGAACACGTCAGGCTACGTCGGAGCAGGGGCGCCACCGGGCGAGCATTGCGCTCGCGTACTTGAAGGCTGCCGAGCACGTGCTCACCGAAGAAGGCAGCGAAGCCAACCTCTCCGTCGTCGCGGGACTAGCGGTGCTCGCCGGAATCGCCGCGTCCGATGCGCTCTGCATTCGACACCTCGGCTACTACTCCAAGGGTCAGGACCACGGCGACGCAGTGGACGCGTTGCTGAAGACCGGCACGCCCGCATCGCGCAAGTGGTCTCAGACGCTGAAGCGACTCATCGATCTAAAGGACGAAGCGCACTACGGCTTCTACTCAGTCTCTAAGACCAAGGCAACTTCCGCGCTCAATCAGGCACGACTCCTCGTCGAGGCAGCGGTTGAATCGTTCGCGTGACCTAGGAGATCGCTCTCGATTGGTCGAGGAATCGGGCCCACATGGTTACGGGTCGCCATCGCTGGCGTTTCAGCGCCAGTGCTCGTCTTGACACTCGTCTGGCTTGTTACCCATCGAGCCCACAACCTGCCCGCTGCCTGCCCAAAGGAGAATGTGAGCCTCTCGCCCGTGTTCTCTTGAGTGCGTTTATCAGGAATAACGTGCGCGCATACCGTGTCGATCCGGTTCCTTCCCAAGCCGAGAACGCGAGTTCGATTCTCGTCGCCCGCTCCAGGGGGTCGTAGAAGAATTCTAGGGATCCGTTACAAGAACTAGGAAGTTCGCGCTTTGCGGGTAAGCACCGCTACGGACCCAAGAGTGCAAGGGGCACCACACCAATGCCGTCGCGGCGTCGGTAGGCAATTCCCCCAGTAGTGAGAACGACCCCGTCCAGCATGTCCTCGCCCATCTTCTGCTTAAGCCACAGGAGATGCTGTACGTCGGCGTCCTCCACCGTCCCCGCCAGCTTGACCTCGAACGCCGCAAAGCGGTGGTCGCTCCTCACGACGACGAGGTCGACCTCATGGCGACCCTCTTGACTCCGCATGTGGAAGACGCGTGCTTCACTCGCTTGGGCGAACACTCGCATCGTCTGAGCGGCCAAGGACTCGAATAGCGCGCCAAGAAAAGTCCCGTCACGAGGAATCAGTGTTGGCCCCTCCCCC
>JAJZSX010000268.1 GCA_021849435.1 Actinomycetes bacterium
CAGCAGTGGAAGTTCACCTACCGCTACCCGACGTTCGGCGGCTTTGAGACGCCCCAATTGATCCTGCCCGTGAACACGACAATCGCCTTTAACGTGACCTCGCTCGACGTCATCCACAGCTTCTGGGCCTACCAGCTGAGCGTGAAGGCCGACGCGAACCCCCAGGTGAACGACGTCGCGTACGCGACCACCTCCCAGACCGGCCAATTCACCGTCCGTTGCAGCGAGCTCTGCGGCATCTGGCACGGCTCGATGTACAACTACGGCAGCGTCGTCTCCCAGCAGAAGTTCATGCAGTGGGCGCAGGCGACCGAGGCCGCGAACGCGGCGAACACCAAGAACCTGCCGCCCTTCGCGTGGACCTACGTGCCCGACGCCAACGGCGCGGCCGGCGGGTACTACCCCGACGGCACGGCGACCCCGTACAGCACCGTGGAGACCTACGGTGCGAAGCAGCCGGCCTCGTGATCGGCGTTACGACGATGAATGATGCAACCGCTATGACAGAAATGGAGAATGGGCGATGACGGAACGTCCTTTGGCGACGACCGGTGAAGCGTCGGGCGTGTCACGTGCGCCGTGGACGCAGCGCCAGGGTTGGTTGAGCCAACACCTGGGCACGGCGATTATCGGCGGCGTGCTCGGCTACGTCTTCGGGCACTGGCTCGGCAACGCGATCTCGAGCAACTATCAGTACATCGCCAATAGCGGCCAGAACGCGATCGCCGACGCCCTGGCACTGATCTTTGGCGTGGTGGGCTGGCTCTTGGGCATCGGTGCCTTGAACTACCCGCTCGCGAAGATGGTCGGACGCCAGCCACAGAAGGAAGTCGAGGTCGACGACTGGTCCAAGTACTTCCGCTACAGCACCAACCACAAGACGGTCGGGTTGCAGTACGTGGTCGGTGTGCTGCTCTTCATGTTCACCGGTGGTCTGCTGGCCATGGCGATTCGCACCGAGCTGCTCAACCCCACGACGCACTACTTCAGCGCGGACACGTACATCAAGATCGTGAGCGAGCACGGCACGATCATGATGATGATGGCCACCTCGATCGTGGTCGGTCCGCTGGGCAACTACCTCGTGCCGCTCATGATTGGCTCGCGCCGGATGGCGTTCCCGCGCATCGAGGCCTTCAGCTTCTGGATCTTCGTCGCGGGCTACATGGTCATCTTCTCGGCGCTGCCCTACGGTGGCTTCCCGACGGGGTGGACCGGCTACGCGCCGCTGCAAACCCAGGCGGGCCCGGGCATGGTGTCCTACCTCTTTGGCTTCGCGGTCATCGGGATGGGCATGATGGCTGCGGGCTTCAATATCGCGGTGACCATCATCAACTATCGCGCGCCGGGCATGACCTGGAGCCGGGTGCCGATCTTCGTCTGGTCGATCCTCGCTACGGCAGCTCTGCTCACGCTCGCCACGCCCACGCTCTTCGCCGCGGGCCTGTTCGGCCTGCTCGACAAGACCGCCCAGACGGCGTTCTACGTCACCGAGCACGGCGGCAGTTCGTACCTGTGGGAGAACCTCTTCTGGTTCTTCGGGCACCCCGAGGTCTACATCATGGCGCTGCCGGGCTTTGGCATCGTCGGTGAGATCCTGCCGGTCTTCACCCGTAAACCGCTCTTCGCGTACAAGGTGGGTGCCGCGGGCATGATTGGCGTGTCACTGCTGTCGTTCTTCGTCTGGCAGCACCACCTCTTCCAGAGCGGCATCAACCCTGACATGCGACCGCTGTTCATGTTGACGACCGAACTGATCTCGATTCCCACTGGCTTCATCTACCTGGTCGGAATGGGCACGTTGTACAAATCGAAGATCAGATTCGAGATACCGATGCTGTTCGCGATGGCGCTCTACTTCAACTTCTTGATCGGTGGCGTCACGGGCGTGTTCCTGTCGGACGTCCCCGTGAACGTGACGGTGCACGGCGGATTCTTCGTGCTGTCGCACTTCCACTACACGATCATGGGTGGACTGCTCTTCGCCTTCATGGGTGGCCTCTACTACTGGCTGCCCAAGATGACCGGGCGGATGATGAACAAGAAGATCGGCCTCTGGCACTTCTGGACGATGTTCATCTTCTTCAACCTGACCTTCTTCCCGATGTTCATCATCGGACTGCTCGGCCAGCCACGACGGGTGTTCACGTACGCGAAGAACCTCCAGGGCCTGAACGACTTCTCGTCGATCAGCGCCTTCTTGCTGGGCTTCTCGTTCCTTATCTTCTTCTTCAACCTGGTGTGGTCGCTGTACATCAGTCCCCAGAAGGCGCCCGCCAACCCGTGGGACTCCCTCGGCCTGGAGTGGCAGACCGCGACACCGGTGCCCGCGTACAACTTTGAGCGGATCCCGGTGATCCTGACCGACCCGTATCACTACAGCGAGGCGAGCGCTCCCGCGGTTGCCGACCTAGGCGGCGACGAACGTGTACCGGTCGTGTCGTCTCACGACGGCAGTGGCGTGGCGTAGGAACGGAGAACAGCTGATGAGTGGAACTATGAAACAGTCAAACGGGTACACCTCGACCCCGGAAGAGGATGAGTTCGAACTACGCGCGCACATCGGATCAGTGTGGTCCGGCGGGCGGTTGTTCATCGGGATGTACACGTTCCTGCTGGCCTCGCTCGCCTTCGCGTACTTCTATCTGCGATCGAGCAACAACGGTCTGCTGTGGCGCCCGAATCACGTCACGGCACCGACGGCCTACGGCTGGACGATCTTCTCCCTGACGATCCTCGCCGCTCTGATGGCGATCTACGGGCAGTGGCGACTGCGCAAGGGTGGCGTCGTGGACTGGCAGGTGGCGGGCTGGACCGCGCTCTTCGCCGCGGTGCTGGCATTGGTGCTGCAGATCTGGGAGCTGACGGCGCTGTCCTTCTACCCGGGCTCAAGCGGCTACGCGTCAACGTTCATCGGCTTCGTCGTCATCAACATCGCGACGTTGGTTGTTGGTGCCTACTGGCTCGAGACCGCCCTCGCTCGCTCGTTGCGCCTGCACCGCGAGATCGGCGGCGATCGACCCGAACTCTCGGCGCACGCGACGGCCCAGTCGTTCCGGGCCAACGTATCGGCGATGACCTACTTCTGGGGCTTCGTCGGATTGAGTGGCGTCCTGTTCTTCGCCATGTTCTATCTGCTGTAACTCGAGTTTGACGAGAGGAGGAAGCGATCGTGCAGGGAGTTGACATCTACATCGGACCGCAGGTCCAGACGATGGTGGTCCTACTCGGCGTCTTGTTTGGCGTGCTGATCTGGGGGTTCTTCCAGCGACACCCGTCGGAGTAACGAAAGGGGGCGCCGAAGATGTTGGGGCACCGAGGATTCCGCGACGTGCTCGCGGTCCTAGGGGTCGTGTGGTGGTTCATTTGGTTGGTCCCGCCACTCGGGTCGTGGGCCCGCCAGTACGAATACGTCCAGACCCTGCAGTTCGAGTCGTTCGCCTTCGTGGCGCCGGTGTTGTTCGTGGCGGGGGGGCCGTGGCGCCGCCTCGGCGTGCGGCGCTGGCCGGTCTGGTCGCGCTCGACGTCGTCGAGCGTCGCTGATCCGGACGGTTCGCGTGATCCGGTGGCGACCGGTGTCAACCACGGTCGATCGATCGTGGCGGCGGGAATCTTCCTCGCCATCGCCGTGTTGTGGCGCGTGTCGCCCGTGGTCGACGCCGTCGTTCGGCACCCGTGGCTCACCGTCGTGGAGTTCGTCACGCTCGGCGTCAGCGGTGTGGCGCTCTTTCGTGACTTGATCGAGTCCCCGCCGCTGACGCCCCGAGCCACTCGTCCGTATCGAATCGGCATCTCGGCGGTGGTGATGTGGGTCGTGTGGATCATGGCGTACATGAATGGCATGTCGCGATCGTCGTGGTATCACGCCTTCACCCACGTCCCGGGACACGGTCCGTCACTCGCGGCCGACCAGCAGCTGAGTGTCAGTTCCATCTGGCTCGTGTCCGCGGCGGTCTTCCTGCCCATCATCTTCTGGAACCTGGTGCAGTGGCTGCAGTCCGAAGAAGATCCTGACGCCGAGTTGTATCGGCTGGTGCGCCGCGAGCGGGCTCGGGGCTTCTTTGGGACGAAGAACTAACTAGGTTCCAAGCAGCGGGGCGAGATGGGGAACTTTGACCGGCGTGAGCGTGACCCCAACGAGGTGGCTCGCCTCGGCGACCAACTTGACGATGCGCGCGCGGTCCTGGGCTAGGTAGCGCTGGCGGGTGGTGAGGTCGCGTACCCACTTCTGATTGGTGGGCTGG
>JAJZSX010000269.1:0-2397 GCA_021849435.1 Actinomycetes bacterium
TGTCGCTAGACACAACTTCAAACACAGTGAACGTCCACGTTGCTAGTCAACCATGCGTCGACGCTGTGACATCGGAGGGTTCGATCACGACTCCGATTCGCTGGCCCTGGACGAGCACGGACCCGAGCAGCGTCGCCAGCGCGATAGTCGCGCGAATCTCGTCGGCGTTCGAGAGATCGACGAAGTCGGGTGCGTTGATGCACAGCGAAACCGAGGCGTTGTCCTTCGGGGTCGTTGGTCGAGGGGGTTGCACCGGTCCGCGGGGTCCGGGGCCACGAGAACCGGGGTAGTCGACCTTCGGACGGGGGTTCTTGCGTGACGTCACGGTTCTACTGCTTCGAAGTCCAGGAAGTGACGAGGCCGCTCGTCCCAGAGGTCGGCGTCATGTCGTCGTTCGATGCAGCGAGCCTCACGGGCTTCGGTTCGCGACTGCATCTTTTCTCGCTGACCCTGCGACGCGAGCCAGGCGTCACCCTTGTCACGCCATCCGGCCCCGATCCACTTCCACACGCCAATATTGATTGACTGTTCGTTGGGTGCGGTGCCGTGTTGACGCTGTACTCGCCAAGTTTGGCGTTCTGCCCGCAGGAACTTGAAGGTCACCGAGTAGCGCCGCGACTTGGTGAGCCAGTGGCCGCCAAAGCCGAGCGAGTGTGCCCAGGTGCGCAGCTTCGAGAGATGCGTCAGTGCGCCGAGCCGCCACGCCGTCGTGACCAGACGGGCCAAGTGCGCCGACACGTTACGTGCGTCGAGGTCGTCGAGGCTCGTCAGGCGTCGGTCGAGGGCGCCCAGGTCGTCGGTGGACTTGGTCGCGTACTTGGCGACGTAATTCGCAACGGCGCGCGAACTACGTCGTGACTCACCACTGCTTGACGCGTCACCATCGACCTCGCGGGCGTTGATCACGCGCACGTCGAGTTGTCGACCCCACCGGGCACTTGCGAGTGAGGTGCCCGAGAATCCTACGGGCAGCGGGGCCGACACTTTCGAGGCGGCGGCGCGAATGGCCGAGGTCAGAGTCTGCGCGTCGATGAAGTGAGGCACGCTTGCTTCGCCGTCGCGGGGATCGACCCGCAGTATCGCGTGCAGGTGCACGACGCCGCGGCGTTGGAATTCGGCGACCTTGGCGAATGAGAGCCGCACCGACCGGTCCAGCTCTTTCACGTTCATCTCACAGAGCCGAGCCAGTTCACGTCGCACGTAGATGGTGGTGCGTCGCCACAGTTCGGGACAGGTCGCGTTCCACAAGACTGATTGCTCGTAGTCGTAGCAGTCGGGGCAGATCGGGTGTCCGAGTAGGGGATCGTCGGCACGGTGGCGTGTGGCACAGGTGGTGGGGCGACCGTGCGCGCAGGGTTGCTGGTTCGTGCCCGCTCGACAGGGCTTCGTGCCCCTCGTGCCGTGGACCGCGCCGAAGCTCGGGGCCGTGAAGGTGGCGAAGACCATCGGGTGTTGCGACACTGATTCCGGCACACCCTTGCCACCCGACATCCCTGCTCGCACGAGCATCCTCGCGTCACTCGCGTAGAGAGCAGCGCAACTGGGACAGCGCGTCGCGCGTCGGGTGCCGCACGCCTTTAGGAGCACTCCGTCTGGTTCGTCGTTTGTGGAGTACGAATGCAGAGTCTCGCCGGTTGCCGTGTCCACGCTCACCGAGTTGCCAATGAGACGGATGGGGTGCGCGCACCAGCCGCACTGTTCACCCTGGCGTTGCAGGTTGGCGAGGGCCGCCGGGTCACTGGCGCGAGCCAGCACCCCGTGCCAGGTCTTCTCGTCGGGCGCGCGGGTGACGTTAGACACGGTTCTTACTTCCCGTTACGCAGCAGGCGAGCACGCTCGGCCAGTTCGCGCACGTCGTCGTCGTTCAGGTGAAAGGTCCGCAGTTGCACCGGTACGCCACCTTCGTGGAGAAGCAGTCCGACCCCGCGCCTCGCCGAGTTGAGGTTCGAGGCGGAAAATCCCTCGCTGGCCCAACCGGCCCCGAGCACGGTGTCACTCGCGTCGCGCGTCGCACAGCGCAGCGCCCACCTGAACCCGAAGAGGTCGCGCAGCGTCGAGGGCACGATGTCGGTGGAGGGCTTCTGGGTCGCCGCCAGCACGATGATCCCGGCGGCTCGCCCCCTTGCCACGAGGTCGCGCAGCAGTTCGGCGAAACGCTGGGCGGACTTCTTGTCGGTCCCCGCGACGTAGAGCGCGAGCTCGTCGATGACGACGACGTGCAGGCGCAGCCCCTCGGCGCGAGTGACTTTGCGCACACCGCGACGCAGGAGTTCTTGGTAACGGAGGTCCATCTCGGTGGTCAGCTCTTCGAGGACGGTGATGGCGCGTTGCACGTCGTGTCCAACGAAGACCCGTGCGCACGCGGACCACGCGCTGAGTTCGACCACCTTGCCGTCG
>JAJZSX010000269.1:2407-4234 GCA_021849435.1 Actinomycetes bacterium
GCAGTCCGAGCCCGCGCCGGGTTCGCCGCCCAGCAGCACGTTGCGTTCGGGTAGCGACAGCGTCACGATCTCACCCTCTTCGTTAACGCCCACCGGGACCGCGTCCCAGAGGCTGGTCCGCTGCATGTCGAGCAGTGGACAACGCAGAGCTTCAACACCGAACGGGTCGTCACGGGTGATGTTCAGTGACACCAGGTTTCGCTTCGCCGGGTTCGCCACACAGCGAACCTGGCGCACCCCGAGCGACGTCGCGAGGACGGCTTCGGCCTTCACGAGGTCGTCGACGGACGTGCCGCGCCAGAGCACAAGCTCGACACGGTCCCCGAAGGTCGTGCGCGTGATCTTGTGGATACGGGGCCGCTTCTCGTTCAGTACTCCGGGCAGCGAGTGGAACGCCGCTTCGAGGTGTCGACGCACGCTCGCTCGGTGCAATAGCCGCCCGAGGACTCGGCGAAGTGGACCGACGCAGAGGACCGTCGTGACGAGCGCGACCGGAGCGGCGATGGCAAAGAACAGACCGAGGCGCAGGTAGAGCCAGAGCCCGAGTCCGGTGGGTAGAGCGAACAGCACGAGTTCGACGCGCCAGACGGCGAGTAGGTGCACCAGTTCATCGAGCATCTCGTCGGTCATCGAACGTGAGTTGGAGGGAGGGTTCATGGAAAGTTCCTTTCGAGAACGCGAAGGTGCCCCGAGAGAGTTCTCTCGGGGCACGCCTCCTTAGGCCGTGACCGGCGCCTTGGTCGTCGTGGACAGGACTTCCACCTTGTCGGCGCGAAAGCTCACGCCGTGACGGTCGCCCATCTGCCAGGTCGTCGCCACGAGACCAGTGACCTTCACCTGGACGCCGAGCGTGAGGCTCTTGGGCTCGCCCGCCACCTTCACGACGAGGATGTCGGCTCCTTCACCGCCAATCGCCACGACACTGACGGCGAAGATGGCCTTGCCGTCGGCGTCGACACGCTGTTGCTTCGAGTCGAAGTCGATCACCGGCTCGGCAATCGAAACCGCGAGAAAGTCGAGGCTGCTTGTTTCAATGGGTAGTTTCATGTTCGTTCCTTCGTGTGTTGTCGGCACAATCTGTAGCGACGAAACGAAGGTAAAGAATCTCAGGTGGTGAAAAGGCGAAAACAGTCAAAGTCACAGCAGAATTGTGAGCGATTGTTAGTTGCTGTTGAGGTCGCCTTCAGGCGCGTGGGGCTGCGATAGCCGTCTGGCGCGCGGAGAACTCGTCGAACTACTCAGCCGTAGAGGCGTTGTTTGAGTGTGCGCAAGGCGGGGCTGCGTCGCCGTCCCAACTGGTCCTCGATTTCTTCGATGATCATCATCACGAGTTCCAGGTTCCTGAGTTCCTCGGGTGCGATCTCTTCGATGTGCAGCAGCGTGTCGATCGCGCGCTCGGGCGACTTGACCAGAAGATTGGCCCGCGCGACGTCGATCAAGAAACGGGCCTGACGTTCGGGTGAGAGCGTTCGCGGCGCGACGGCTTTGGCGCGGTCCAGGGCCTCTTGTCCGTTGCCCAGTTCAACCGAGATCGCTACGGCGTGCATGGCCACGTTGGTCGGACCGAACTCGGTGCCGTACTCGTTTCGGTCTTCACCCAACTGACGAGCCAGTGTCTGGGCCGTCTTGAGGGACTTCTCCGCTGACGCGGTGTCGTGGTCGCGCGCGAGCAACACCCCGGTCAGCAGAGCGCACGCTCCCACCAGTGAAATCAGTCCCGGATCGTGCGACGTCTTCACGTCGTTCGCCATGACCATGGCCCGCTTCAAGACGTGCACCGCCAGTTTCTGGTCCTTAGCGTCGAGCATGGTGCGCGCCAAGATCGGA
>JAJZSX010000270.1 GCA_021849435.1 Actinomycetes bacterium
CCGTGGGTGGCCTCGAAGATGCCGTGTCCGGTGACGTAGTTGATGTTGGCGCCCGGCGCGATACCGATGCCACCGACCTGGGCGGCCAGAGCGTCTGAGAGGTAGTCACCGTTCAGGTTGGTCGACGCGATGACGTCAAACTCCGACGGACGGGTGAGGACCTGTTGGAAGATGATGTCGGCGATGGCGTCCTTCACGAGCAACTTGCCCTCGGGCTTGCCACCGCAGTCGTCCCAGCTGACGGCAACGTCGGCGAACTCGTCACGCACCAACTGGTAGCCCCACTTCATGAAGGCGCCCTCGGTGAACTTCTGGATGTTGCCCTTGTGCATCATCGTCACGCTCGCGCGCTTGTGGTCGAGGGCGTACTTGATCGCGGCGCGGATCAGCCGGTCCGATCCGGACTTGGAGATCGGCTTGATCCCGATACCGCTCATCTCCTTGATGTCCCAGCCGTAGTTGTCGTGCAGGTACGAACGCATCTGCTCGGCCTTCTCGGTTCCCGCCTCGACCTCGAGGCCGGCGTAGACGTCCTCAGTGTTCTCACGGAAGATCACCATGTCGACGAGCTCGGGGTGCTTGACCGGCGAGGGCACGCCCTCGAACCAGCGCACCGGGCGCAGGCAAACGTAGAGGTCGAGGATCTGACGCAGGGCGACGTTGAGCGAGCGGAAGCCACCGCCGATGGGCGTCGTGAGGGGACCCTTGATCCCGATGAGGTGCTCGCGGAAGTCGATCACCGTCTGCTCGGGCAGCCAGTCACCGGTCTCGTCGAAGGCCTTCTGGCCCGCGAGGACTTCCTTCCACTCGATGGTCTTGCCGTGCTTCGTCGCCGCTGCGTCAAGCACGAGCTTGGCGGCGGGCCAGATGTCGACGCCGGTGCCGTCACCCTCGATGAAGGGGATGATCGGATTGTCAGGGACCTGCAGGACGCCCGAAGGGCTCATCGTAATTTTCTCAGCCATGACCTCATCCTACGACTCGCGCCGGACCCCGATTTTGGGCCAAAAGTCCCAGTAATTCAACCCCGGTCGCCGCCGCGAGCACGGGGGCGGTCCCCGCCGCGCGTCACCGCGACGAGGGGACGCCACTGGTATCGTGTGGCGAGTTGAGGACGTTGTTAGCAGCGGGACCAGCCGCCAGAAGCGTGAGGCAGGTCCCCAGCGTGAGCGCCAATGGCGCTCGCTCGTCAGTGCGCGTGGTCCGTGTCGAAGGCCACCGCGCACCCATTCGAGCAGAAGAAGTACTCGACATCACCGTCGGTGCGAGTCGCGGCCGCGTTCGAACGCGTCACCGACATGCCACAGATCGGATCGACGCGCGCGTCTCCATCCGTCGACGCGCCATCACGGTGCACGTGGTGTGTTCCCCAAACTTTTTTCATATTCTTCCTTTCCTCGGTACTCGATACGAAGGGCTTGCGATCTATGAACCCACGTCGCGCCAGTTCACCGCCCGAGCGGTTGCGCACGCTTAGACCCGCCGACGACATGGTGTTGCTCGGACCGGTCACGTTCCGTGATGGTGCGCCATCGATTCCCGTTCGAAGCGCTCGACACATCCCTGAGAACAGAAGTAGTACTGGACATCATCACGACGTCTCGAGTAAACGGCGGCCGCCGGGTCGACGGTCATGCCACAGATTGGGTCGATGGCTTCGACACTCGCGTCTGAAGTCGACGACGATGCGTGGGCGTGCGCGCCGTCGCTCCCAGACTTGAATCGGTCTCGGCAGTGGTCCGAGCAGAAGTAGACGGCGCTGCCCTCGTGTTCCATGACAGCCGGTGCATGAGCGATCTCCACCTGCATGCCACACACCGGATCGATGGCGTACCCGTCGCCACCACCAAAACGCGCGCGGTGCCGATACACCCAATAGATGAAACCGAACAGGATGAGAAACACGATGTTCAAGTACGTGGTGTAGTTCCACGAGAAGTGCGCGGCCACGACTTGGGTCGAGCGCGTCTGTGGGACCAGGTGGGCGGCGGTGAAGAGGCCCTCGGTGAGCAGACCAGCCGCCGCCATGACGACCCAGAAGATCGCCAACATCTTGACCATCATCTTGGTGCCGTAGTAGCGGCGATAGATGAGGAGGAGCGGGAACGCGATCAGGTCAGCGAAGATGAACGACACCACGCCACCGAACGAGATCCCGCCGTGCCACAACGCCGCCGCCAACGGCACGTTGCCCACGGAGCAGACGAAACTGATGATCGCGATGAACGGACCGACGACCACGTTCTCGACGCTCGTCCAGAACCCATGTCCGTGAAGGAAGACCACGTTCCACCACCGCGTTGGAATGAGTGTTGCGAGGAACCCGGCGATGCCGTATCCCACGACCATCTCCTTGCGCAGCATCGTCAGGTCGGCCATCGTGTAGGTGGCGGCGTTGGCCCACCCGCTCGGAGAGCGTAGGGAACGCGCTCCAGCGCTCGGACTATCCGACGACGGCTCATCGGACATGGCCGGTGACGCTTCGTGCCCGTCGAGGTGATCGTGGGCTGCGTGCGCAGACGTCGACAGCGACGGGCTTTGCCTGTTCAGCTCGGCTCGCGCTGCATCGATCTCACGCCCACGAAACCACAGACCGGCCGACGAGGCGAGCAACGCAATCATGATGGCACCGCCGATGAATTCACTCGCCGCGAACTGCCACCCCATAAGGACGATCAGGATCACGCCGAGTTCCACCACCAAGTTCGTCGAGGCGAACATGAACACCAGCGTCGAGACGAAGTCGGCGCCCTTTACGAACAACGACTTGGACATCGCCGACGCGGCGTAGCTGCACGACGACGAGACCATCCCGTACACCGAGGCACGCGCCGTGGCCACGACACCGTGATTGCCAAGCTTGCGCTGCAGCGTGTCGCGGCTCACGAACGACTGGACGACGCCAGAGAGCCCGAATCCGAGGATCAACGGCCAGAGGGTCTCCCAGAACATGAAGAACCCCTCGCGCAGACTCCGACCGATCGGGTCGATCCACGCGATAGCTGCGATGAACGATCCGGTCATGGTCGGTCCACGTGGTCTTCCGACAACTCGGCATCGACGGCGAGCGTTACGGAAGCGCCGTCACGCCAGGCTTCGCCGGGGCACTGTGGCCAACCGTCAAGCGCCGTCGGCGTGCGATCAACGTCACGTCGGTTTCGCCGATGTTCTCTCACCTCCGTTTGGTGTTCCTGAGCGTTCTCTGTACGCACAGACGATGCTGTGCCACCCAGCGCTACCGTGACTCGACGTCGACCCGTTTCGCGCGACTTTTCGTGGGACCCCATCAGTGCCCACCGTGATCGTGGTTCATCCCTCGCATCATGAACGCCATCATCACGACACAACCGACGGCGACGACGAGGGCCGAGGCGCTGACGACATGGGTCGCCACGAGGACGACTGCGATGAGCAGAACCGGGATGCAACAGGCGATCATCGTCATGTGATTGGTTCGTCGCACACCACCACGGTGGTCGTGATCGGCCGCGCTACTCGTGGCGCCGAGCTGTTCGATGTGATCGTCATTCATTGCGCTCCTTTGAACACGTGGCGAATTGGTCGTCGGTCACAGAGGATTTCGCTCTCAAAGCAACGGGAGAACGGCGTGGCAACGGACGCACCACGTTGTATTCGATGAGTCGGGACCACCCTCCACGGCGAACGGTGCGGCTCTGTTCTCATCGGGCACTGGACAACGACTTCCTCACTACGCACCTTCCCACGATTCTGACTACCCCTTGGGGGTATCAGTATCATATCCTAGTGGGACAGGGACTTATGACCCTACCCCCTACCCGTATCTATGAATTATTTTCTGGGCAGGGGCCGAACGGGAAAGGTGAGTTACCGACGTATGAGTACTGCTACTAGGCCTCAGAACTGCCAGACGGCGTGGCCGAAGGATGCCCTTCGAATCAGTTTTGGTGTCATATGGGCCATCGATGCCGCGCTGAAGTGGCTGCCGGGATTCCGGTCGATGTTCATGGGAACAATCATGGGTGAAGCGGACGGTCAACCCCGTTGGCTGCACCCGTGGTTCACGTTCTGGATCCACATCCAGCATCCTCGGGTCAATTTCTTCGTGGATCTGGTCGCCGTCGTTGAGACCTTGATCGCCATTGCGTTGATCCTCGGTTTTGCGAGAAAGGTCACCTACATCTCCGCCGCGCTCTTCAGCCTGGTGGTCTGGGCGACCGCGGAGGGCTTCGGTGGCCCGTAC
>JAJZSX010000271.1 GCA_021849435.1 Actinomycetes bacterium
CAGTATCTGACGGTAGAGCTCGGTGTCGTTCATGACCAAAATCATGCCCGAGACCGCTCGATCTACACCCGATTACCCACGGAGAACCCGGAAGCGCCCTACTTTGGGACGTTCTGACGATGTTTTGCTTCGTTGCGGCGAGATTTCAGGTGATGGCGGACTCGCGTGTTTGAACTGGCTTCCCTTGAACGTCATCGTCTTAGCCGTAAAGACGGTTCACGAAATCGTGCAGCATGGTCAAGTGCGGCTCGACGACGTGACTTTCAACCTCGGCGATTATCGCGACTACGGCCCCTCGCTTGATCAACTCCTCGGGGGCGAACTCCTCAGCCTCTAAGAGGCTTTCTAGCGCCTTCTCTGGGGACCCCAAGAGAAGGTGCGCCCTGGTCGCGTCAATCAACGTACGTGCTCGCTGTTCGGGCGTAAGTGATTCCCACGGCATGTCTCGTGCGTAGTCCAGGGCCAGGGCGCCGTTACCAACTTCCGTCAAGAGTCTCATCGCCGTCATTGCCACGGTGGAAGTGGTAAACGTCTGTACTTGTTTGTTGGGCACGTCACTTGCGCGTTGGGCCAGCCTTCGGGCGACCTCCAACTTCGTCGCGACGTTGTCGCCGTTACCAGTGTGCGCCTCCAGCTGGGCGACCGTAAGGAGCCACGAACCAACCGCCGCGACCGGCTCCCAATCACTCGACCTTTCCAGGTCTTTGTAGAGCGGCAACCCATCACGTAACGCGTTTCGGGCGCGAAATGGGTATCCGGATTCGAGCAAGGCGCGAGCCTTGACGGCATGGCCGCGAAGAACGAGGGACTTTCCGAGGTCCCGATCGCCGCACTCTTTACCCGCGTTGATCGCCTGGTTCGCGGCGATGACCGCGACGTCGTCTTCGTGACGTTCGTTCATCACTTCACTCGTCGCTACGAAGACTTCTCCCAGCAGCTCCAGAACCGTCTTCACCGTTCGGCTATTGGTTGCTTGCCGTTGAGCCGTGTCCAAGTCGCGAATCAGTCGTGGGAGTACCACGCTGAATTCCCGGTACGCAAACGTGGTCGCAAACGTCAGCGCTTCCCTGACCCGAGTCTTCAAGTCCCTAACTCGGTAGGCCCCAATTCGACTCGAGGATGTTGAACCGACGGTATGGGAAATCAGCGCGCGCCTGATTCGATTGACGCAGGCGCTCTGATCTGTCAGGCCCGAGTCGGCCAGCAGTAGTTCGATCGTGGTGGTGCCGAGCGATTGGGCCAGACGCCCGGTCAATGGCGTGTTCCCAATTGGCTGCACACCCTGCTCGAACTTGCGGATTGAGTCCGTGGAGCAGTCGGCGTTACGGGCAAGTTGAGATTGGCGCAGTCCTAATTCGTCGCGGAGGAGTCGCAGGAATTGGCCACCACGATTTGTCGCCAAACGATCGCGAGTCCCGCACAAAGACGTTGCCAAACTGGCGTCGAAGTCATGAGCGTTACCATTGAAGCCGTCACCATTGGGTGCCGGTCTCGTCTCATGCTCGTCGTTGCCATGACGGCCGCTGGGTTCAGAAGTTGTAGGTCTTACCTACCTCCTTATGGGTGCAGTTCTGAGACACCTCGTGCTCAAAAGTGACGTTGGCAATGAACTGGGAGGAAATAGTGCGCTGATCTGCGTAATTGTCTCTATATTACAATTGGATTACGGAGCAGCGACCCCGCCGAAAACCTTCGGCCTCCGTCGGGGTCGCTGCCACCACAGTGTCGAGCGTGTGAGAACTTTCTTTACGTATTCAAGCCCAGGTGTCGCGGCTAACGCCGAGCTCGCGCTCCAGGCCCGTCCGACCCGCGTCGCTTACCCGCACGATTCGCCGCTCGCCTGGTGTCACCCAGCCGAGTTCGACGAAGCGGTCCAGCAGGGAGGATCCGAGGGCCCCCGCGAGGTGGGGGCGTTGCTCGCTCCAGTCAAGGCAGTAGCGAGTGAGTGGGCGTCGTGTCGGCATCTCGATCTTCACCCCTAACGCGACGAGTCGTGACCCGCCTTTCGCAGTGAGCACGTAGCGTCGGGTCCGTCCCGCGCCGAGGACGGGATCAGCTCGAGCTTCGCGGTCGTGTTCGACGCGCAGCACCTTGTCGGCGACCAGGGCGTCGAGTAAGGCGACACCGAGGCGCCCCGCCAGGTGGTCGTAGCAGGTGCGCGCCCGACGGATCGCCTCGGCGTGGGTGCCCTGGCGAAGCGAGCGGATTGGTCTCGTGGGGGCGAGGCGAGCGAGCGCCTCGATTGCCTCGGCGACCTCGGGGCGGGTGATGCGAAAGTACCGGTGGCGACCCGAGGCCTCGATACTCACCAGCCCGCCGTCGACCAGACGGGCGAGGTGCGACGAGAGGGTGGAGGCGGCGACTCCGGCTTCGGCGGCGAGCGTGCTCGCGGCCAGCGCCCGGCCGTCGAGCAGGGCCATCAGCACCGCCGCGCGGGCCGGCTCACCCATCAAGGCAGCAATGGGCGCGATGTCGGCATCCCCCACTAGAACGGCATCTCCCAGCACGCCAACGACGCTAGCCCGCGCACACTTCGGGATTCAGCGAAGCGTCTCGCGACAAGACTGGCCGAGTGAGAACACACGAGGACGAAGAGTCGACCGGCAACGGAAACCGGCTACTGGGACGATCATCCCCGTGGCCCCTCGTGGCGATCTGTGTCGGGTACTTCATGGTGATCCTCGACACCATGGTCGTCAACGTTGCGCTCCCGGCACTCTCGCGGAGTCTGCACACCACGACGACGGGGCTGCAGTGGATCGTCGACGCCTACAGCCTCGCCTTCGCCGTGCTGCTGCTCTCGGGCGGTGCGCTCGGTGACCGGCGTGGAGCGAAAGTCGTGTTCCAAACCGGCACGGCTCTCTTTGCTCTCGCCTCGCTCGCCTGCGGGCTCGCTCCCAACGCCGGGCTGCTCATTACCGCCCGCTGCGTCCAGGGGCTCGGTGCTGCCCTGGCGGTACCGTCGTCTTTGTCGCTGCTGCAGTGCGCCTACCCCGACCAGGCAGCCCGGCGCCGGGCCTTTGGGATCTGGGGTGCGGTGGCCGGCGTCGCCGCCGGTGCGGGCCCGGTAGTGGGTGGGGCGCTGGTGTCGGGTCTCGGGTGGCGTTCCGTGTTCTTCGTGAACGCGCCCGTTGGTATCGCTGGTCTGTTCCTCGCCGCCCGGTTCCTGCCCTCCCCGCCACGCAGACCCCACGGTACCGACCCCGCGGGGCAGATTGCCGGGTTCGTGTGTCTAACCGGGCTCACCGTCGCCCTCATCGAGGCCGGCTCATCGGGCTGGACCTCGCCGGTCGTGGTGACCGGTCTGGTCGTGTGTGCCGTGGCCGGCGCCGTGTTCCTTGTCATCGAACAGCGGGTCAGCGATCCGCTGCTGCCGATGGGTCTGTTCTCCTCACCCACGTTCTCCTCGGCTACGGCCGTGGGGCTGCTCATCAACTTCGGCTTCTACGGGGAACTGTTCGTCATGAGCCTCTATCTCCAACAGCTTCGGGGTTTCACTCCGCTGCGCGCCGGAGTGGCGCTCACGCCCGAGTTGGCCATGGCCGTCATCGGCTCGACCGTCTCGGGACGGGTCATGGCCCACACCGGACCGCGCCGTCCGATGCTGGTCGGACTCGTCGTGGGCGGTGCGGGTCTCGTGGGCCTCGTCGTCGCCGGAGCTCACAGCCCGTACTGGGTACTCGTCGTGCCGCTCATGGCGTCGGGACTCGGCATGTCCCTGGTGATGCCGGCGGCCACCGCCGCGGTCATGGAGGCCGCGCCGTCCGAGCGAGGGGGACTCGCCTCGGGAACGCTCAATGCGGCTCGCCAGGTGGGCGGGGCCATCGGCGTCGCTCTCCTCGGCACCCTCGTCGCCCACCGGGCAACTTTCGTCGGTGGTCTTCGTATCGCAATGCCGGTCGCCGGCGGGGCGTTCGTCCTCGCAGTGGTTCTCACCGTGATCTTCGTCGACCGAGCCCATCGGGCTACGTCGACGACATCGGCGCGTCTTTCTCCGAGCAATACGTCGTGGAGGACTCTGAAACCCGAACCCGAACGCCCGAACTCCCCGTATTGATGTGCCGAGCCTCGGGCTACTATTTTAAAAAAGGGGGTATCCGTCTCAGTGCAGTAAAAGTGCCCACGAGGTCCTCTGCTACTGGTAATCCGGCCGCCGCGAGTCTTCGGTCCCACAGCCCAGCGGTTGCAAGCGTTTTAGCGAGATCTACTGC
>JAJZSX010000272.1 GCA_021849435.1 Actinomycetes bacterium
GATCTGACGTTGATGACGACCGGGGGCTTGGACCGCGCCTCAACGAGCTTGTTCAGCCACGTGTCGTAGCCGGCCCCGTTCTCGATGACGATCGTCGCGCGCGACACGTTGATGGCGTCACCGGTGGTCGCCTCGTGGTTGTGGGGGTCGGCGTTGGGATCGGTCAACAACGACACGACGGTCGCGTCGGACCCGACGACCTGGCTCGCGAGCGCGCCCCACTGGGAGACGCCGGCCACGATCACCGGCTTACTCGAGGCGTTGGACGGCGCTGCGTGCGTGACGACCACGACGAGCGGCACGACCAGGGCCGCGACGACGAGGAGGGTACTGACCAGCGTGCGTCTTCTCAGAATCATTCCAGGTAGTATATCTGGAATGATTCTAGATTGCAACCTCACGTCGGGTAGACTCTGAGCGTGGCGTCAACCAGAAACACCGTGCAGCGCCGCGAGATCATCGAGACGCTCGAGGGCGTGCGGGGCTTCATCAGTGCCCAGGAGCTCCACGGGCTGATCGTGCGCCGTGGCGGGCGAATCGCGCTCGCCACGGTCTACGCCCAGCTGCGCAAGTTGGTCGACTCGGGCGAGATCGACGTCGTCATGACCGACCGGGGCGAGAGCCTCTTTCGACGCTGTGACGTCGACGTGCACCACCACCACCTGGCCTGTCGGCTCTGTGGGGCGACCGTCGACGTCGACACCCCCGAACTCGAGCGCTGGACCGCCCAGCTCGCGTCGCGCCACGGCTACAGCGAGCTGCGCCACGTCCTCGAACTCAACGGCCTGTGCCCCACGTGCCAGTCACGCTGAATCTCGAGCCCCGGCTCCGCGACGGACTGGTGGTCTACCCCCTCGACGAGGTCGCCCGCCTCGGCGTCGACGCGTTTGTCACCTCGCGCATCGGCGGCGTGAGCCGTGCGCCCTATGACACCCTGAACCTCGGCGACCACGTGGGCGACGACCCCGACGCGGTACGCGAGAACCGCCGTCGAGTCGCGCGCGCCGCCGGGGTCGACCTCGAGCACCTCGTCATCGTGAACCAGGTGCACGGCCGCGATGTGGTGCGCGTCACCGGGCCGGTCGCGGCGTGCAGCGCGGACGCGTTGGTAAGTGGGGCCGACGACGTGGCCCTCGCGATCCTGGTCGCCGACTGCGCGCCGGTGCTCGTGGTGGACGCGGCCTCGCCGCGCTTCGCGGTCGCCCACGCCGGCTGGCGCGGATTGGTCGCGGGCGTGCTCGGTGAGCTCATCACCCAGTTCGACGACGCGTCCACCCTGCGCGCGATCGTGGGACCGACCATCTCCCAGGTCGGCTACCAGGTGGGGTCCGAGGTCGCCGACCACTTCGCCGACGTCCCGGGCGTCCTCGCCGCCGACGACGAGGGCCGCTGGCGCCTCGACGTCGCGGGCGTCGTCGTGCACCAACTGCGTGCGGCGGGCCTCTTGGACGAGCACGTCGCGCGCGTCAACCAGACCACCGACGGCGGTCAGCCATTCTTCAGCGACCGCGCGGCGCGGCCCTGCGGGCGTAGCGCCCTCGTGGCGCGTCGTAGCATGAGAGCCGCCATGCCCGAGGGACTCCAGTGACGCCACGCCCCGGCACCTTCCGCTACGTCGGGCTCGACGTCGAACCGACGCGGCTGAGCGCGCACTACGACCTCGACGGGAGGGCCTTCACCGAGGTCGTCACCTTCGAGGGGACGGGCGACCTCACCGGCGAGTCGACCCGCGCGATCGCGACGCTGTGGTACCTCGTCGCCGGACTCTCCTACTACAAGACCGCGGCCCCGGGGCGCATCGACCTCGATG
Source organism: Actinomycetes bacterium (assembly GCA_021849435.1). The sequence goes on from JAJZSX010000272.1 coordinate 1,811, forward strand.
CGACCCCCGTCGGGCCGCGGGCCCTCGCCCTGTTGCGTGCCGCGATCATCGACGGACTCGGCGAATTCGCCTATCGCAACGCGCTCGACCTCAGCGACGTCGACGTCGACGGTGCCACGACGGCCGCGGCCGCGCCGATCGATCTCGACCCCACGCGCGTGCTCACGCCCTTTGGCGGGGGCATCGACTCAATCGTCACGGTAGAGACCCTCGCCGACGACCTCGACCAGGCCCTCTTCGTCGTGAGTCCCGAGCGTGGCCGTTTCGACGCGCTCGAGGCGGCCGCGGCGGTCACGGGCCGTCCCGTCGTACGCGCGACGCGGTCACTGGACCCGTCGCTGCTCGCCGGCGACCCGTCGTTCCTGCGTGGCCACGTGCCAGTCACGGCGATGGTCACCCTGCTCGGCGCACTCGCCGCGGTGGCGAGTGGTCGCGGCGGGGTCGTGATGAGCAACGAACAGTCGGCGTCGGTCGCCAACCTCTCGTGGCACGGTCGCGACGTCAACCACCAGTGGAGCAAGTCCTGGGCGGCCGAGGTGCTCATCGGCGAGGCCGTCGCCGAGGCCGTCGGCCCGACGCTTTCCGTCGCGAGCTTCCTGCGCGATCGCAGCGAGCTGTGGGTCGCGCGACGCTTCAGCGAGCTCACCGCGTACCACCACGTCTTTCGCAGCTGCAACCGCGCCTTCACCCAGGACCCCGCCAAGCGCGCTAGCGCCTGGTGCGGCGAGTGTGACAAGTGCGTCTTCATCAACCTCGTGCTCGCCCCGTTCCTCGACCGCGCCGCGCTTCGCGCCATCTTCGCCGGCGAGCCGCTCGCCGACCCCGCACGCCAAGACCAGTTGCGAACGCTGGTCGGACTCGGCGCGGACCATAAGCCCTTCGAGTGCGTGGGCGACCCCGACGAGAGCGCCCAGGCGCTGCGTCTCGTCGGCGAGCGCGACGACTGGCGCGACGTGCGCGCCCTCACCGAGACGCTCGGCGCGCTCGGCGCGCTCGACGTCGCCACGGACCCCTTCGCCACGTCAGGACCGAGCCGTGTTCCGGCCCACTGGCTTCGCTGACCTCGCCGGCCGGCGCGTCGGCATCTTCGGCTACGGGATCGAGGGCCACGCGACCGAGTCGCGGCTGCACCTGATCGGCGTCGACTGCGTGCTCGTCGACGACGACCCCGACGCGGGCGTCCTCGTCACCGACCGCGGCGGCTTGGAGGCCCTCGCCGCCTGCGACGTCGTCATCAAGAGTCCGGGCATCGCACGGCGTCGACCCGACGTCCTCGCACTCGAGGCGAAGGTGCCAGTCACCTCCGCGTTAAACCTCTGGCTCCTCGACGCGGACCGCTCGCGCGTCATCGGTATCACCGGGACCAAGGGCAAGTCGACGACGACCGCCCTGGTCGACTTCTTCCTCGCCTGCCTCGACGAGCGCTCCCAGCGCCTCGGCAACATCGGACTACCCCCCTACGACCCGTCAGTCGACACGAGCCATGGCTGGTCGGTCGTCGAGATATCGAGCTATCAGTGCGTGGACGTCACGGTCGCCCCCGCCGTGATCGTGGTCACCTCACTCGGGGCGGACCACCTCGACTGGCACGGCGGCCTCGCCCAGTACCAGCGAGACAAGCTGTCACTTACCCACGCGACGGGCGAGCACGTCACGATCGTGCCCGACGTCGTCGAGCTGACCTCGCGGCTCGACGAGCTCGGCGGCGAGGTCGTCGTCGCCCCGACGGACACCTCGGGGCTCGCATCGCGTCTGCACCTCATCGGCGCGCACAACGAGCGGAACGTGGGGACCGCCGTTGCGTCGGTGATGGTCGCCACGGGTCGCGCGCGCACCGACGTGCTCGAGGCCGCCCATGCGCGCGCCGAAGCCTTCGAGCCCCTGGCGGGACGCCTGACGCTGATCGACACCGAACGAGACGGGGGGCGGATCTGGCGGTACGTCGACGACGGACTCGCCACCGCGCCCCTGCCCACCGTCGCCGCGCTCGAAGCCTTCGCCGACGATCCCGTCGCCTTGATCGCCGGCGGCTACGACCGGGGCGTGGACTACGCCCCCCTCGCCCGTGCGTTGCGCGATCGGCGCCTCCCGACCACGCTCGTCACGACGGGCAACGTCGGTGCCCGGATTGGCACCGCCGTCACCGCGCTGGCACCCGACGTGCGCCAGTACCCGGCGCACGACCTCGACGACGCGATCGCGTACGCGCGCGAGTTCCTCGCCGACGGGGGGGTCGTCCTGCTCTCGCCGGCGGCCCCCAGCTTCGACCACTATCGAAACTGGGAGGCCCGATCGGCCGACTTCGCCCGCGCGGTGCGCGCGCGAACTGGGAGCCTGGGAAGGGATTCGAACCCTTGACCTGCGCATTACGAATAGTACGCACATGGCA
>JAJZSX010000273.1 GCA_021849435.1 Actinomycetes bacterium
CCCGCGACGACGTCGCCGACGTTGCCAATCACGCCACACTCGATCCTGGGCCTGAGGACCTTTTCTGGACGGCGCGCCCCCGGGTTCACCCTCACCGACGAGCACGGTTCGCCCTGGTCACTTGGGACCCAGGTCGGGCGGGTCGTGATCCTCGCCTTCTATAACCAGACGTGTAACGACATCTGCCCCGTTCTCGGATCCGAGTTGCGCACCTCGATCGCTCTGCTCGGCACGAACGCGGGACGCGTCGAGATCGCTATCGTCAACACCGACCCGGACCACGCCGGGGTCGTTGCGCGGCCCGCCGCGCTCGTCGAACCCGGACTCGAGGGCCGCGCGAACGTCGTCTTTTTAACAGGTTCCTTGCCATCGCTCGACGCCGTCTGGTCGCACTACGGCATCCAGGTTCGTGTCGGCCAGCCACCGGCTCCCGCACTCCACAACGACGTGCTGTACTTCATCACACCCCATGGCGAACTCCACGCGTCGGCGACACCATTCGCCAACGAGAGTCGCCGAGGCGTCTTCACCCTCGATGGCGTGTCGCAACGTGCCTTCGCCGCCGGTATCGCCGAGGTCGCCAGTAGTCTGTTGCCGTGAGCACACCAGACAGCGACGTCCGAGCGAGTTCGTACGACCCCGCCTCGATGCCAGCGTCTTCGCTGCTAACGAACAAGATGGTCTGGTACCGACGTCCCTGGTTCCTCATCGTGATCGTCATCGTCGTTGCCATCGCTGTCTCGGTGCTGTCAGACCTGCCCCACGCCGTATCCAAAAGTGAGGATGCGGCGCAGCAGAACGGCACCATCACCCTCATCAATAACGACATCGCCCCGTGCACGTACGCGCTGCACGAGAGCTTCCTCATCTACAACCGCCTGCGTTCGGGGACGCTCAGTGCGGCGAACCTCCAGCAGGCACCGAATCTCCTGACCGAGGACCAGGCGTCGTGCACCCTGGCCAGTGGGCCGATCTACGACCTCACCAACAACATCCAGCCTGTCGACACCGCCGCTGGCAAGAAGATTGACGCCATGTACTCCGTCGTGATCACCTGGACCACCAACGACGCCAAAGACGCCATCTACGACATCGAGATGGCAGTCAAGCAGCCCAAGAACACGGCGTGGGTACACGATCTCACCATTCGTCAGCGGTACCTCGCCCAGGACCGCGCACGGATCAACCAATTGGTCGCCGAAGCAAGTCGAATCGTCGGCGTCCAGCTAAAGACTGTCAACGTGCCGCGCCTCGCACCGCTACTCGGCACCTAGCACCGCTCTCGCCACGAGCGACGCGCCCGGACGTGATGTCACGGTGTTCTGACGATGGCGCCGCGGACCGTGGACTGCACACAAGAGGAGGCACACGACATCCGTGGCCGCTCACGTCGCACAACGTGACTACGAGACCTCCACCGTCGTGGCGCGATCAATTCTTCGTACCGAAGAATCCCCGGGCCCGCTCACGTCGCACCAGCCGATACAACTCGGCGTCGGGGTCCTCTTCGGACTGGAGCCACTGCACCAAGTTCCAGAAGATGATCGGCAAGAACACGGCCGCCGACACGATCCAGATGGATCCGACGCTGAGTTGCTGATCGGCCACGAGCGATGGACCATGCCCGGCGGTGTGGACGAACGCGTGATACCACGACGAACGCGACATGCCGTTCATGTACGCCATGATCCACACGAACCACATCACCACAGCCGAGATGCCGATCCGATATGGTCGGCTCGCGCGCGGCGTGAGTGGCGGCGACTCAATCAGGTCACGGAAGAGCATCACGCCGCTCAGGCCCAGGCTCAGGAACTCAACGACCGTGAGCCACGGATGCCTGACCACGGCGTCGACCACCGGCGCCACCCGCCACGTCACCGCGAGCGCGAGGAACAAACCGCCGGCCGCAATCGATCGCCCATGGTTGACCCCGGGCGTCGACACGATCGTTTCACTACCCCACTGACCAACCGCCGGCGAACGCGACCAGATCGACCACCGCTGTCCGCCGAGGCGGCGCCACGGTGCTCCGGCGACGAACAGCACCGGCGCGATGAGTGCAAACGACTCGAACTGCAGTGCCTGGACGAACTCGTACTGGCGAGCCCACGATGCCAGCGGTGGGATCAGCCACACGAACCACCACGCCACGGCCAGCACCGCCAGCACGTCACGGAATCTGCGGTGGCTCGACAACGCCGTGCTCCTCTTACTCCGACGGGTGGCGCTGGAAGAACCCCCAGATGATCACGCCGAACAACACACCGAGCAATACAACCATCGTCTGGACCTGCGGTCCAATGTAGATGTCAACTCCCTGCACGATTGCTACCTCCTCTCGTCAACCTCGAGTTACAGCAGATAGAACATGGCGAAGAACAACGCACCACTGAGCGCAATGAAGCCCCAGAAGTATGTCATTGCCGACACGTTCGCGCGGAACGACTGCGCGGTCGCGTGCGCCGAGAGCTCTGGCCGATCCCCGCCAATCTCGCTGTGCAGTCGCAGTGAGCGTGCGAGCGCGGTCTCGAGCCAGTAGGAGCCAACGACGAGCGTCGCGATATTCATCACGACGTAGCCGATGAAGGTCGACGCGTACCCGCTTGAGCCAGGATAGAAGGACAGCGCCGTCAACTCCCAGATCTGCAGTACCAGTGCGAGGACTGAGGCGAAGAGCGCGGTCCATCCCGCAACCTGCCAGTCCACGACGCCTCCCTTACGCAACCGCCACTGGCCGTAGATCGCCATGAGCGCCGCCAGGATCGTCAGTGAGAAGATCGTCCAGCCGTAGGCCGTTGGCGCCGTCACGTGGTTCGGTCGCCACAGCAGACCGTTGTTGCTCGAACGCAGATAGAAGTACGCGAACGCGAGCGACGCCAGCATGAACGTGTAGATCCCGATGAACAACCGTCCACCGGACCACACCGACCCGATATGTGCGCGTAACTCGAACTCGTCCTCTTCCGGGGTGGACGTGTACCCGTTTGCCTGTTTCATAGATCCACTCATCAGCTGTTCTCCGTTCCTACGCCACGCCGCTGCCGTCATGGGACGCCACGGCGGGTATGAGTTCGTCGCCGCCACCGAGGTCGGCGACCGCGGGAGCGTTCGCCTCACTGTAGTGATACGGGTCGGTGAGGATCACCGGGATCCGCTCGAAGTTATACGGCGGTACCGGGTTCGCGGTCTGCCACTCCAAACCGAGGGAATCCCACGGGTTGGCGGGTGCCTTCTGTGGGCTGATGTAGAGCGACCAGACCAAGTTGAAGAAGAAGATCAGGAACGAGAAGCCCAGCAGGAACGCGCTCACCGACGAGAAGTCGTTGAGACCCTGCAGGTTCTTCGCGTACGTGAACACCCGTCGTGGCTGACCGAGCAGACCGATGATGAACATCGGGAAGAAGGTCAGGTTAAAGAAGATGAACATGGTCCAGAAGTGCCACAGACCGATCTTCTTGTTCATCATCCGTCCGGTCATCTTGGGCAGCGAGAAGTGCAGACCCCCCATGAAGGCAAAGAGCAGGCCACCCATGATCGTGTAGTGGAAGTGGGATAGAACGAAGAACCCACCGTGCACCGTCACGTTGACCGGAACATCGGAGAGGAACACACCCGTAACCCCACCGATCAAGAAGTTGAAGTAGAGCGCCATCGCGAAGAGCATCGGGATTTCGAATCTGATCTTCGCTTTATAGAGCGTCCCCATACCCACGAGGTAGATGAAGCCCGTGGGAATCGAGATCAACTCGGTCGTGAGCATGAACAACGGCCGCATGTCCGGGTTGATACCGCTCTGGAAGAGGTGGTGCTGCCACACGAAGAACGACAGCAGGGAGACACCGATCATTCCTGCGGCGCCCACCTTGTAGGCGAAGAGCGGTTTACGCGTGAAGACCGGCAGGATCTCCCCGACGATGCCGAAGCCGGGCAACGCCATGATGTAGACCTCGGGGTGGCCGAAGAACCAGAACAGGTTCTCCCACAGGTAGGAACTGCCTCCGTGCTCAGTCACGTAGAACGCGGTCTGCGCGGTCTTGTCAAGCAGTCCGAACAGACCAGCCGCGAAGAGCGTCGGTGTCGCCAAGGTGAGCAGCGCGGCGAGCGCGAGAATCGATAAAAAGAAGATCGGTACTCGGCTCCAGGTCATACCAGGCGCGCGGTAGTTGATAATCGTCA